>JBJEJT010000032.1:0-5825 GCA_051878255.1 Candidatus Cryptobacteroides sp.
GCAGTCCGTATGGATGCCTCTCTTCTTTTGTGGAGATGCACCGCGAAGCGGTGCCCTATCTATGCCTAGGGGCTCTGCCCCTATTATACCCTGCGTCTCCGCCTTCCGTATTTGCCTGGCGGCAAATACACGGCTCCCGCCGTCGCGCTGGAGCGCGAGTTGCAGCAGTCCGTATGGATGCCTCTCTTCTTTTGTGGAGATTTACCGTGTTGCGGTGCCCTATCAATGCCTAGGGGCTCCGCCCCTATTATACCCTGCGTCTCCGCCTTCCGTATTTGCCTGGCGGCAAATACACGGCTCCCGCCGTCGCGCTGGAGCGCGAATTGCAGCAGTCCAACTGGATGCCTCTTTCCTTTTGTTGAGATCTACCGTGGTGCGGTGTCTTGTCAATGCCTAGGGGGCTCCGCCTATGTACCTTGATGCTCAGTTCGAATCTGCCTCATCCGTCATTGCCGGCTTGACCGGCAATCTACCCTATCCTCTCAACGGATGATGATTGAGGATGTTACGTTGCCAGGTGGAACTATCGATATGAGTATAGATTTCCGTAGTCAGTATGCTTTCGTGTCCAAGCATTTCCTGCACAGCCCGCAAATCCGCCCCGTTCTCGATAAGATGGGTGGCAAAGGAGTGCCTCATCGTATGGGGCGAAATCTCTTTCGTAATCCCAGCCTTTACTGCACAGATCTTCATAAGATTGAACACAGCCACCCGGCTCATCCCTTTCCCGAACTTGTTCAGAAAAACGATGTCACGTGAGGCATTGTCGGCTGCCTCGCCCCTGATGGACAGATAGTTCTGAAGCGCCTGTGCAGCCATATCCCCCAGAGGAACAATCCTCTGCTTGTCCCCTTTTCCTATGACCGACACATAACCGTCTTCAAAAAAGATGTTGGAAATCTTCAATGAGACAGTCTCCGACACCCTGAGCCCAAGTCCGTACATCGTCTCCAGGATAGCCCTGTCCCGTGTCCCGGACACGACATTCGAGCCTGCCGCCTCAATGAGCCTTTCCACTTCCTCCACAGACAGGACTGCCGGCAGACAGGTCCCAAGTTTCGGGGCCTTGATTGCGTCCGATGGGTTCTCCTTGCACAAATTCTCCGAGCAGCACCATCCGAAATAGGAGTGCAGCGAACTAACGATTCTGGCTTGTGTCCTTTTGGACAGGGGAGAGATGTTTGACAGGTAGTCTATTATGTCTTCTGTGGAGACCTTGTCCGGCTGAATGGTTTTGTCGGTACCGACCGGGCATCTGTTCCCGAGATAGTCGAAAAAAGCCCCGACATCGCCCAAATAGGCACGCGCAGTATTCTCCGACAAAGCGCATTCAATCAGCAGATACCTCCTGTAAGCCCTGGAATGTGCGAAGTCCCGGTTCATAAAGCGGAAACACAGATGAATAATCAGAGAGTGCGGTATGTCCTGCCGTACTCCAGCATCTGACCGAGGAAATCATCAGTGTAGGAAATCCTGTAATCCACCACTTCTCCGCCCCTGACTACCGGCTCAATGACAGGGTTCACGAATCCCCCGTAAGGCTTGAGGTTGAGCGAAGCGTACCTTTCCAGCACCTCCTTGTGCAAATCATAGTCAATCTCGACAGCATAACCATTCACCAGGGCCTTCCCAGCCTCGTAATCCCCCTCTGACTTGATTCTCTGCACCTCTGCGAGCAACTGCCCGAACAGATTTCGCAGGGCAGGGTAGTCGTTTACCACGAAATAGGTCTTGCCGTCCCTGACCTTCTTCTCTATCACATTGTCCGCCAATCCTTTCTCATAGCACCACTGTGCAATCAGCTTGCGGTTCTGCATATGTGCCTCGGTGTTCTTCTTGCCAAGTTCAACCCTGGAGAACTGCACCATGAGACCATTGCGTATGTAGTTGGAATACATTGCCTTGTATGCCTCCGGGTCCGGGATGATGCCGAGGTCCAGGAGTTTCTGGTCAGCCATATAGTAAAGTCCGAAAAGGTCTGCCCTGGTCTCTTCAAGCGTGGAACTGAATTCCCCGAGCGCATTTGGCGAGGTCCCCGGAAGAAGCTGTCCGCTTCCGTGACCGAGACATTCGTGCAGGTCGGTGTGGATTTCATCGGTGATGGCGAGATACTTCTTTGCCGTAGCGATTTCATCCTCATCGTAGGCAAATTCGTTCAGGGTACTCTTCGGAGACTCCTGGGCGGCGAGGTTGTATGCGTGGGTGATGTTCGCTATGGTAACGGATTTCGAACCGTGGTCACGGCGTATCCAGTCAGCATTCGGCAGGTTGATTCCAATCGGTGTCGCAGGGTGGCAGTCCCCTCCAAGCATCACTGCGTCAATGACTTTTGCAGATATTCCCTTACATTCGCTCTTCTTGAAACGTCCATCCACCGGGGAATGGTCCTCGAACCACTGCGCATTCTCTGAAAGTTTCAGCGTGCGCTCGGAAGCTTTCATATCCTTGATGTTCACGACGGACTCCCAGGTCGCCTTCCGTCCGAGAGGGTCGTTGTAGTCCTCGATGAACCCGTTTATGAAATCCACGGTGCCGGTGGTGTCCTGCAGCCATTCGATATTGTACTTGTCCCAAAGCCTGAGGTCTCCGCTGCGGTAGTACGCAATAAGGGTTCCTATGTATTGTTTCTGGACTTCGTTCTCGGCAAATTTCTCAGCAAGGGAAAGTTCCCCGATGATTTTTTTGATTGCCGGTCCATACAAGCCGTCGGCACAATAGACCTGTTCGCGGATGACGCCGTCTTCGCCTTTGACCAGGCGGCTGTTGAGCCCGTACGAAATCGGAGTCTTGTCCGTAGGGTCCATCATATCCGCATAGAACTTGTCCACCTCCCCGCGTGTGACGCCCTTGTAGAAATTGACGCTGGAACCTTTCACGATGTCCCCCTCGTCAGTCTTCCTCCATCTGTAGAGTTCGGGGTCGTAGATTGCAGAGATGAGTTCCCCGCAGTCCAGACCGCAATCGGAGGCAAGCTGCCTGAAATACTTCTCGCTGCAGGATGGGAAGAATTTTTCCTCGCCGTAGTGGTGGTGTATGCCGTTGCTGAAGAAAACCCTCTTCGCATAGACCAGGAAATCCTGGTATTCCCCACACTCCCGGTCCCCGCCGTAATTCCCGATGATGTCTTCGAGCATATGGCGTACCGGCAGGTTGATCTCGCAATTCTGGTCCCAAAGAATGTCACGTCCGTATTTTGCAGCCTCGCCCAGATGATAGACGTAGCTTTTCTGCTGAAGGCTCAGCCCGTCCCATCCCGGCACCTTGTATTTCATTATCTTGAGGTCGGCGAATTCGTCGATCAGATACCTGTCCTCCTTTGCGCCGTCCGAAGTGCAGGCGGCTGCGCATCCGATGATAGCTGCTGTCATAAGAATTTTTGTGATTCCTTTCATTATTTCTGTTTTTATCTTGTTTTTCTTAACTTTGCCCCCGGTTTCCCGGGAATGCTACCGGCGGTTTTTTATATGTCGAATACTGCAAAGGTAAGATTTTATGAAGAAATTTCTAACATATATCCTGGTACTGCTATCCATTTTTTCGGTTTCCTGCAAGAAAGAGATAATTGTGGAGTGTGACCATAAGGTGATTGTGGTAAGGGACCACATCAGGGCACACGTGATGATGAGTTTCGGTTTCAATAATCTGAGTTCTTCACTCGCCGAGGATATCGATGACTTGTCACAAGGATATGTGCCCGGAAATGCAGTGGATGACAACTACCTCTTTGTCTACAGTCATCTGAGCAAAGGAATGGATTACAACACAAAGACTTCCCCCTGTCTTGAACGCATATACAGGGATGAGAATGGAAACATTGTGAAGAAAACACTTCTTGCATTCGAGAGCGGAACTGTTGCCTGTGCAGGTGAGCGTATAAAGGAGGTTATGGAATTTTTGAAGCAGAAATATCCTGAAATAGAGTCCTATGGTATTCTGATTTCCTCCCACGGTACGGGATGGACACCTCCGGGATATTGTTCTTCCGGATATAAGAATGATGGGGGCAGCGATGATATTGAATGGCTCAGAGCCGCATCTTCGCCAATATATCTGTCCGGCGAATATCTGTACAACCCTGCACCGGGAGTGAAGAGCATTGGCTATCAAGTCACCTCAACCAACCCGACCACGGCTTATGAAACGGACATTAGGGAACTTGCCGGGTGCCTGCCGTTCAAACTGGACTATATCATTTTCGATGCCTGCTTTATGGGCGGCGTCGAAGTGGCATACGAATTCAGGGACAAATGCCGGTACCTGTGTTTCTCCCAGACGGAAATCCTCTCTGACGGAATGGACTACACCACGATGATCTCAGATTTGTTGGAAGGCGACAGTCCCGACCTTGTGTCCCTGGCGGACAATTTCTTCCGTCATTACGACCTCTCCACCGGGACCAAACGTTCCGCAACGATTTCGGTGGTGGACTGTTCCAAACTGGGAACCCTTGCAGCCGTATGCCGCAATCTGTTCCGGACCTACGGCATTACAAAGGACGGTGTGGATGAGTCTGCCCTCCAGAAATACTTCTATTACAGCAATCACGCCTGGTTCTACGACCTCTACAGCATAATCCAGGCAGCCGGTGCAACTGAAACTGAACTCTCAGACCTGCAGTGGGCGTTGGATGACTGTATCCTCTACAAAGCCGCAACCCCGTATTTCGCCCTCTATGGTTTTCCCATCGACATCCATTCCGGCCTGAGTATGTATCTGCCTGAAACTAACCGCACAAATCTCAACAACTACTACCTCGGTCTGGACTGGAACAAGGTGACGGGGCTGTTGAAGAGTGAATAAAAGTTTGGACGATACGTCTAAATTAGTTAATTTCGTGTCCACTTTCCGAAAACACAAACGATATGCACATAGGTATAGCAGGTAACATAGGCTGCGGTAAAACCACATTGACAAGAATGCTCGCAGCCCACTACGGATGGACACCGAAATTCGAGGCCGTGACGTACAATCCATATTTGGAAGACTACTATGCCGACATTCCCCGCTGGTCCTACAATCTCGAGACCTATTTCCTCGCGCAGCGTCTGAAAGACGTGATGGAAATCTCAAAGCACGAAGACACCATCATCCAGGACAGGACGATTTTCGAGGGAGTGGAGATTTTCGTCCGAAACAACTATCTTATGGGTAATCTTTCCGAAAGGGATTTCAATACCTATATGGAACTCTATAAGGTGGTTATGTCTTCGATAAAATATCCAGACCTGCTCATCTACATAAGGTCATCCATCTCCCATCTCGTGTCCCAGATTTCCAAGAGGGGCAGGGATTATGAGAAAGGCATAAGCATAGAATACCTTACTGGGCTGAACGATTTGTACGAAAAATGGATAGCATCCTATCCGGGCAAGGTCATCACTCTCGAGGGTGACAGTATGGACTTTGAAAACCGTCCGGAAGACTTCGCCCTCATTACCGACCGCATAGATGCGCAGCTTTTCGGACTTTTCCGATAGGCACGCGGCAGTGGGTGCCCGGCATCAAATCTCAAACAGGTTCCTCGCAGGAATTTTTCCCGAATAGTCCTTGCGCAGCTTGTCGAACAACTGGCTGGTGTAGCGGAGGTGCATCGGACCTTTCCAGGTGCTGGTGTTGCTCAGGAATATCCAACATTCCCCGTCAGGGAAACATTTTATGACGGCATTCGTCCCTGCCAGTGTCCCGGTCCTTATCCAGCCTTTCTTGGGGTTGGTCTCGTTCCATCCTATTGCATAGTCTTCCTTGCGTCTGCACCAGGTCATAGCCTCCACGCTTTCCGGGGTCAGGATATCCTCAATGCCGGGTTTCCCGTTTATGGAAGCCAC
>JBJEJT010000033.1:0-5816 GCA_051878255.1 Candidatus Cryptobacteroides sp.
AGGGACTCGATGGCATCGCGGCGGGCGTTCCGGACAACGATTTTTGCGCTCTCGCCGGCAGCTTTCGCTTTCTTTATGAGTTCCTTGCGGCGTTCCTCCGTGAGAGGCGGTACGTTGCAGCGTATGGTCTCCCCGTTATTCGACGGAGTGAGCCCGAGGTTGGCATCGAGAATGGCTTTCTCGATGACCGGAATCATCTTCTTCTCCCACGGCTGGATGGCGAGGGTCCTTGCATCGGGTGCAGTCACCGAAGCCACCTGGGGGATCGGGGTGAGTGAACCATAATAGTCCACAAGCACATTCGAGAAAACCGCAGGATTGGCTTTGCCCACCCTGTAGGTTTTGAGGTCTGCTTCAAGGAAGGCAACGGCGTCTTCCATACCAATTCCGGCTTCTTCCAGAATTTCTTTTGCTTTCTCTATCATAAGTATCGGTTGTTTTGATTTATATCAAACGTGAACCAGCGTGCCGACTTTCTCCCCGTCCACGAGTCTGCTCAGATTCCCCTTGCAGTTCATATCGAACACGATGATTGGCATATTCCCCTCCCTGCACAGCGCAAACGCCGTCTGGTCCATTATCTTGAGCCTGTCTTCGAGAGCCTTGTCGAAACTCAGTTCCTCATATTTGACTGCGGTCGGGTCCTTTTCCGGGTCGGCGGTATAGACCCCGTCCACCCTCGTTCCCTTGAGCAGCGCGTCAGCCCCTATTTCCAAAGCCCTGAGCGCCGAACCCGAGTCGGTGGTGAAGAAAGGATTCCCGGTGCCCCCTGCTATGAGAGCCACCCCGCCCCTTTCCAAGACAGCCACCGCATCGTCCCTCATATAGTACCTTGCCACAGGCATCATAGGCGTGGCAGTGAAGACTTCAGCCTCCACTCCCGCACTGCGCAGAGCCATCATAAGCCCCAGAGAATTGATTACGGTGGCAAGCATACCCATCTTGTCACCGTTCACTCTGTCGAAACCCTTGCCGACTCCGCTAAGACCGCGGAATATGTTGCCTCCTCCAATCACGACAGCCACCTGGAGACCCTTGCGGACTGCTGCGGCAATCTCCTCTGCATATTCAGAAAGGCGGGTTTCGTCAATGCCCTTGCCCTGGGCTCCTCCGAGACTTTCGCCGCTGAGCTTGAGCAGCACTCTGCGGTATTTTTGCGATTTGTTTTCCATAGCAGTTCCTTATTACTGTAAATCAAACAAAAGTATCGAATAATTATGAAAGTTGCAAGAAAGAATATATCTTTGCAGTCCTTGAAACAGAAGTTTAAGTAAAGATAACAGACATATTTTATGGCTAACATTCTAACATCATCAATCGGCAAGAAGCTCATTATGAGCATATCCGGACTGTTCCTCATCCTGTTTCTCCTGCTTCACGTGTCGATTAACCTGTTTTCTGTAATTGATTTGTTTACCGGGGCATACGGCACCGAAGACGGTCTGTTCAAGGCTGGATGCGATTTTATGTCCCTGCCGATCGTGACGGTGATGGTGCCGGTTCTCGCATTGGGATTCTTCATCCACATCTTCTACGGATGCTACCTTACCTGGACTAATCTCCGTTCCCGTGGCGGCTACTGCCGTTACGCCGTTTCCAGCAAGGCAAAGACTGATTCCTGGGCTTCCCGCAATATGATTGTGCTCGGAATCATCATCCTCGGTTTCATAGCTTTCCACCTCACCCACTTCTGGGCTGATATGCAGTTGAAAGAACTGACCGGTGGAGAGATGACAGACCCTTACGCACTTCTCGACAGGACTTTCGGGGTCTGGTGGATAGCACTTCTCTACCTCGTATGGTTCGGTGCAATCTGGTTCCACCTCACCCACGGCTTCTGGAGCGCATTCCAGACAGTTGGCCTGAACAACAACATCTGGCTCAAGAGGCTCAAGGTAATTGCCTATATCGTTGCAACTCTGTTCTTCCTCGGTTTCGCTTCCGTTACCGTGGCAGTCTGCATCCACAACTATTTCCCGGCAGTCCTGTAAGCTCACGGTACTGATCCCATCTGTTGGGAACCAGTCCGGTGCGGGGATTGTCAATCCATCGGAGTTACCTCTAACGGCGTCTCTATGGCATATCGGGCAGCCCGTATTGCCGTAGGGGCGTTTCCGTCGGTCACAGGGGTGGAGTAACTGCCCGAGGTGGTGTTGCTTACGTCGTAGCGGTAGGTGTTGCCGTCCAATGTCTTGCCGAATACCGGACCTACAAGTTTCTCGAACAGGAGGCAGGCAGCGCCGTAGCGGGAGATGCCATAGTCCATATGGTAGCCGTCCCTGGTGAGGTTCATCGAGTTGTCAAGCCAGGAGGTGCGCAGGTTCTGCAGCATCGTGCCCGTTGCAAGAATGTCGTCCACAGGGCTTTCCTCCAACACTTTCTTTGCCTGTGCCACGAGTACGGCATACATTCCTGCCTGGTCGGTCCAGGTGACATAATCAGTGGAGACCGAAGTTATCCTGCCCATATCGTAATATGCCTGGGAAAGGATATAGCAGACTTTCGGACGGGTGGTCTGTGTGGAGCAGACATATTCCACAAGATCGGATATGGCTGTCTTTTCCTCATCCGTCCAGTTCCAGGCAAGATAGTGTCCCGTATGTTCCTGTATCGTGACTATATCCCATCTGCCGCTTTCCGCTATGCTTTTGATGGAAGCCTTGCTCACCGCAGTAATCCACTTCCCGTCTCCCGGATTGGAGTAAAAGAAAGTATTGTTCGCCGTTTCCCTGTCGGTGTAGTATTCGGGGATGGTCCTTCCCCCGTAATAGCAGTGAGCGAGAGTTACATCGGTGATTCCCGAGGCGGCGATGATGCCCGGCAGATGTTCCACGGCGTCCTTGGTAAAACTGTTGCCTATGAATAGAATGCGAAGTGAAGCATCCTGCAGTTCCGCGTCAGTCGCGCCTCCACCTCCCCAGGGAGAGCTGACGTCCGTGATTTTCGCAAAGTTGTTTTCGCTGTAATAGCCTATGTGCCTTATCCAGTTGTCGGCAGTCAGTTCGTGCAGGGTGTGGCTGCCGCTTTGGGAATATGTCCCGCAGGAACCTCCTGCATAGCATCCCTTGACCGAGGCGAACTTGCTGAAGTTGGCGACCAGCAGCCCGTGGTAAGTCCCGTTGGCACTGATTACCTTGCCATAATTGCCACCGCCGCTTACCACTGCATCTTCTGCATCGAGCAAGGCAGCCATCCCGCCAGTGCTTGTTTCCGTGTCCGACGTGACGACATCCCCATAATTCGTGCAGTCATCCATAGTGCAGCCAACTCCCAGGACACAGCAGAGGTTGCCTATCCGCCCTTTCACAAAATTGTTGGTCTGATTGCCCCTGTTCGTACAATACCGCATCATCGAGTTGGCATTCATACTAGCGACCACACCGGCGGAGCGTCCGCAGTTCGCCTCGACATTGCCATTGTTCTCACAGTTCTCGACCATTGTCACCTGCGTACCTGAACCGGTGCAGAAACCCGCTATCCCGCCGACCATTACTCCCGTAGCCGTACTTTGCGTATTCGCTCCGGGACTTGCCTTGATGTCCGCATTGTTTACAAGCGAGTTCAGCCTCACCGCCTTGTCCGTGCTGCAAGCATATCCCGCAAAGACTCCGCAGGAAAAGCGTTTCTTGTTGGTTTCAGTGCCTTTTACAATCAGGGGGACATTGTTCACGCAGTTCTCGATGACGGCTCCGTTGCAGGCGGTTCCCACGAGGATTCCGGCATCGGCCTGGGCTTTCGCAAGGATATAGGCGGCGCTTTCATCCCCCTCCCTGCCAAGCACCAGATTCCTGACAGTTCCCCCGTCAAGTACTCCGAAGAGCCCGTAGGTGGATTCTGCAGGCACTATCTGGTCCAGCCTGACGTTGCTGATACAGTGTCCTCTGCCGTCGAAGACCCCTTTGAAAGCGGCACCTTCATAAGACATCGAAGTCTCCGAATTGCTGATTGTCGAAGGCATTCCGACCGTAACGGGGTCATAGCCTTTCAAATCTATGTCATTGAGCAGGACAACTTCCCCCGCCTCATTGCAGAAACGCTCCAGGGACTTGCCCGAATTGACAGCCTGTGCAAAGGCGATGAAGTCTGCCGCAGAGGATATTCCATTCTGCCTCACGCCCTCCTGGCTGACTGTCACGGTCCGGGGTTCTGCCCCTTCCGGCTTGAATACCAGGTCGGCGCTACGTGCCTGGGTGGATTCATTCGGGTCCACGTTCAGACGGAGTTGTTCGCTTATGTATGCCTTGGCTTCTTCCAGGCTTATCCAACTGACGGGGATGTCGAGGACATAGCCGATGTTGCGGGTCACCGTCAATGTAAGCGTGCCTCCGTCTGCGGAAATGGATGTCTTGCCCTCAACCGTGAAGACAGGAGTGTCTTCTTCCTGTCCGGGCGTATCTCCGCCACTGCCATCCGGGTCGATGTCCGACAGCGGATTCGAACAGGCGCATATCCCCAGGAACAGGGACAGGAGTATTCTATGGATTTTCATAATCTTCAACAAAAAATCTGTAATCAAAGTGACATTATCTTCGATTCGAACTCGTCTTTCGGACAAATGGCACAGTTGCGCAGATGGGTGCGGTAGGTATAGACCGTGGCAGGCGAACATTTCAGGAATGTGGCGATTTTCCCGCTTTGGGTTATGCCGATTCTGATTACGGCAAGAATCCTCAATTCCGTAGGAAGCGATTTTACCGATGATTCCGGAAATCTCTCCTCCTCTTTCAGCAGGGAGTTCACCTTGTTCACGAAGTCGGGATAGAGGGCGAGGAAGGTCTCATCGAAGATGCGGTAGTAATTGTCGTATTCGGAATACATCTGCGACGGAGAACGGAGCATCTTCACGACGGCATCCAGACCGGAGGATTTGGCTACCTTGAGAAGATTGTGGCGGAAATCGTCATATTTCTCCAGATAATTGATGGACAACTCCATATACCGGAACACATAACTGTCCTTGATTTTGTTGGCATCGTTCAGTTCCGCATTGGACTGCTTGAGCTTTTCGTTCACCGCAAGTATCATACTGTGGGATTCCTTGAGGCGGTGTCCCTGCCTGCTCGAATGTATCAGGAGGAAGATTATGACTATGCACAGGACTGAAATGGCGCAGAGACCGATGACGAGCCAGGTTATCCAGACCCTCGAATCCTGGCGGGATGCCTCGGAAATGACGACCTGGGCACGTCCCGAATCCGGAATCCTGAGGCTGAAGTTGCCAGCGAGTACATCGGTGAGGTTGATGTTGATGTAACGTTCCGCACGGCGCAGCTGACGGTCCTCGAGCAGCAGGGCAAGTTCGTACAGGGCGAGGTAGTCCATATTCGACGCCTTGAAATCAGACTCGGCAGCCCTTATGAGCCACAGGATATGGTTCCTCCTGTCGTTCTTGAGGTCGTAGATGGTGGCTATGTTGTATGCCACCGATGCCTTGTTATGGGCGGAGTCCTCCAGCGTCCCGAACAGTTCCGCATAGATGTCAAGTGCTTCGTCATACCTGTCCTGCAGTCTTAGCAGCTGGGCTTTGACCCTGCGTCCGGAAAACGAGGTGGAGTCTTGCAGGAGCGAGACGGCAAGGTAGTCTTCAAGGCGTGCCCGGTTTTTTTCTCTTTCAGGCTCCGTCGAGGACATCTTCCAGAGGTGGTTGTACAACGCTCTCGCCCCGGCAAGGTACGCGGAGTACGAATTTTCGTCCAATGTTTCCGGGTCTATTGCCTGGAACATATTGAGTGCCTGCGTGTTGTCCCCGTTGAGACAGGTGATGCGGATGGTTGCCATACGTGTGCAGAGTTCCTGGTAGGAATCCGAGGCATAAC
>JBJEJT010000034.1:0-5808 GCA_051878255.1 Candidatus Cryptobacteroides sp.
CGACCACGATGATCGTATCCTTTGTAAATGCCGGGCTCATCTCCTTGCAGCAGTCAATGGCTGTCATCTTCGGTGCAAATGTGGGTACCACCTTTACGGCGTGGATTATTTCCCTTTTCGGGTTCAAGGTTGAAATTTCAGCATTCGCAATCCCTCTCTTCGCTTTCGGTGTGCCCCTTCTTTTTATGAAGAAGTCCCCTTACACCAACTGGGGCGAGTTCCTCATCGGTTTTGCACTGCTTTTCCTCGGGCTCGATTTCCTCAACGGGGCAGTTCCGGACCTCAAATCCAATCCTGCCATTATGGATGCCCTCAGACGCTATTCCGACCTCGGATTCTGGTCCGTGCTCATCTTCGCGGGCGTAGGTCTGGTGCTCACAATGGTCGTGCAGGCTTCCAGTGCCACATTCGCCATTGCCCTGATAATGTGCAGCAAGGGATGGATTACTTTCGACCTTGCGGCTGCCCTCGTGCTTGGCGGTAACATCGGTACCTGTATCACTCCAATCATCGCATCCGTTTCCGGTAACGTGATGGCGAAGCGGGCAGCGGCGGGACACCTCCTGTTCAACCTCATCGGCTCCATCTGGGCTTTGGCGATTTATCGTCCTTATATGAAGCTCATCAGCTGGATTACAACTGGTTGCGTGGGAGATCCCAATGAAATCTACGAATTTGCGAACAATGCCGACCCTGCCCTCGTGGCTTCCCTGATGGACGGCACCATAGACAAGTCGGTACCTGAGAATATTGCCCTGGCGTCCAATTTCGCGGCGATGCAGTACTATGTGTCATTCGGTCTGTCAATGTTCCATACGGTCTTCAACCTCATCAATATCTTCGTGATGATCTGGTTTACCAAGTTCTTCGTGAAAGTCGTGACCCTGCTCGTCCCATCCAAGAAGGAAGAGGAATCGGATATAGACGGAAGACCTCATCTGGAGTTCATCTCAGGCGGTCTGATGTCCACGTCCGAGTTGTCCATACTCCAGGCGCACAAGGAGATACTCGTTATGAGCGAGAGGACTTCGCGTATGCACGAGATGGTGGGACAGATGTACTCCGAGCAGAATTCCGATGAATTTGCCTCCCTGTTCCAGCGGGTTCAGAAATATGAGAACATCAGCGACAATATGGAGGTGGAGATTGCGTCCTATCTGAGCAAGGTCGCTGACGGACGCCTGAGTGACGATTCCAAGCACTCCATCCAGATGAAACTCCGAGAAATCTCCGAAATCGAGAGTATCGGCGACAGTTACTACAATATGGCCCGCATCCTCCAGAGGCGCAATGAGAACAAAATTGTGTTCACTGAGGATATGAACCGGAACTTTGCCGAGATGTTCGCCCTGGTAGGGACGGCATACAAGCAGATGTCGGACAGCCTCGTGAACAACCTGCGTGCTTCTTCCGCCGACCTCATCCGCACGATGAAGACTGAATCCTCAATCAATGCAATGAGGAACAAACTCAAGGAGCGCAACATCATAGACCTCAACGAGGGCAAGTACGAATATGCCACCGGTTCAGCTTATATGGACCTCATCATCGAGTGTGAGAAAATCGGGGACTACATCGTGAATGTCGTCGAGGCACTTGTT
The DNA here is from genome assembly GCA_051878255.1 of Candidatus Cryptobacteroides sp. Lineage (GTDB taxonomy): Bacteria > Bacteroidota > Bacteroidia > Bacteroidales > UBA932 > Cryptobacteroides. The sequence continues at coordinate 1,602 of JBJEJT010000034.1, forward strand.
GATCTTAAGCCAGGCAAGGGGACTACTGAATAGAAGTCCCATAGCTTATTCAAATCTGGACAGGTCATAGATTGCTGATTTCAGTTTTTGTAAAATTTTTCGAGCTTGTGTATTGGTTTTGCACAAGCTCGTTTTAATTTTGCATCAAATCCCGGGAGGGGAGGGATGCAGGGATGGTGCGGGACGAGTGAAACTGAAATTTTTTGCGTTATGAGAAAAGATTCTATCATCAGCCTTATGAACACATTCATTTCATCTGAGGCATCGTATGAAAATGTGAACGCTATGGTTAGCGAACTCGGTCTGGAACTCAATTCCGTAGAATTTGTGCTCTGATTCCCGGCTCAGGTTTCGCAAATGCAGAAGTTCTTGCTAAATTTGTGCTTTCGTAAATCAAACAACTATGAAAGTCAAAATTGTCAATGAATCCGGATGGCCTGCTCCGGCGTATGCAACCGTCAATTCGGCAGGTGTGGACCTTAAAGCCAATATAACGGAACCTGTCGTTCTGGAACCTTTGCAGAGGGCTGTCGTGCCGACCGGGCTGAAGATAGCCCTGCCAGAAGGTACCGAAGCGCAGGTGCGTCCCCGCAGCGGTCTGGCTGCCAAACACGGAGTTACAGTACTCAATTCTCCGGGTACCATAGATGCCGACTACAGGGGTGAGATTGGGGTCATTCTTGTGAACCTTTCCGACAAGGCTTTCGTTGTGAACCCGGGCGAGAGGATTGCACAGATGGTCGTTGCACGCTATGAGAGAGTGGAATGGGAGGAAGTGGCAGTCCTGGACGAGACCGAAAGGGGAGAGGGTGGCTTTGGAAGTACCGGTAGAAAATAGCAATTATGACTCGTACAGACACATTATACGAAATTTTCCTTGAGTGCGGGGGCAGAGTTACAACCGACAGCAGGAACATTCTGGGAGGGGAACTTTTCTTTGCCCTCAAAGGAGAGAATTTTGACGGAAATGCCTATGCGGAGAAAGCCCTGGAGGCTGGGGCTGCCTATGCGGTGGTGGATGAAGACGCCCAGTGCCTGAAACATATTTCACAGTTTTCCGCGAGATTGTTCCCGGTAGAGGACACGGCCGTGGCATTGAGGAAACTTGCCCGCTTTTACCGTCAGCAGCGTCGGGATATTCCCTTTATCGGTCTCACAGGCACCAATGGCAAGACCACGACCAAGGAACTTGTCAATGCAGTGCTTTCCGCGAAATTCCGCACGGCGGCGACAAAAGGCAATTTCAACAATAACATAGGTGTGCCCCTGACTGTGCTTTCCATTCCTTTCGATGCACAGATTGCGATAATTGAAATGGGGGCAAGCCATCCTGGAGACATAGAGGAACTCGTCGGGATATGTGAGCCGGATTTCGGGCTTGTCACGAATGTGGGACGGGCGCATCTGCTTGGTTTCGGCTCCTTTGAGGGAGTGAAGAAGACAAAGGGCGAACTTTACGATTTCATAGCCGGGAAAAGGAAAGAGATGGAACGGGGCGGAGTTTCCCTTGCGGACGGGAAGATTTTCCTCAACCAGGACAATCCGGACCTGGTACAGATGGCACTTTCGCGTGGATTCGAACCTGGACGGAGTGCGGTTGGCTATGGTCTCAGGTTTTCCGGAACTGAAATCCTGCCCACTGATGCGGAGCATCCTTTCCTCAGATTGAGGCTTTCCGACGGCAGCCTTGTCCGTACCCGTCTGGTGGGGGCTTATAATGCGGACAATGTGCTTTCTGCCCTTTGCGTTGGAGAGTATTTCGGAGTGGAACGTGGCGATGCCATTGCCGCGATAGAGGCTTATGTCCCGTCCAACAACCGTTCCCAGATGCAGAAGACAGAGAGGAATGTGTTGATTGTGGATGCCTATAATGCCAATCCTTCGAGTATGGATGCGGCATTGACCAACTTTGCCGGATTCGAGGCTCCTGTCAAGATTGCATTGCTGGGAGATATGCTGGAGTTGGGGGAGGCTTCGGTCGAGGAACATCGCAGGATTGTGGAGAAAGTCGGTGCCTGCGGGGTGCGGGCTTATTATGTGGGGACGGAATTCGGCAAGGCGGGGGCTCAGCCTTGTTTTGCTTCTTCTGATGAGTTGGCAGGGTACATACTTGCGCATCCTCAGGATTTCACGGGGGCTGCCATACTTGTCAAGGGGTCCAGGGGGACACGTATGGAACGCACTGTTCCGGTGCTTTAGGGGCTTTGTGTTCCTCCTGTCGGGCGTATCATTCTTTGAGATTGCCGGTCAAGCCGGCAATGACGGGAGGCAATAAAAAACCGACCAGAGGGAATCTGGTCGGTTTTTTATCGGAAAGAGGCTGTTACTTGCGGTAGCCGCACTTAGGGCACACGCCGTTTTCGTCGAGCGCAATGCCGCAGAGAGGGCAGCGGTCAATCTCTTTCTTGGTCTCGAACTCGGCAGATGCTGCGTTCACGCCGCTGGTAAACGTGATTTTCGCAATGTTGAGCTTGTCCTTGAGCAGGTCGTAAACGATTTTAATCATTCCCTCAACAGTCATAGTCTCCTTTGTGACCACGAGCCTGCAGTCCGGATATGCAGTGGCAAGTTCTGTCTTGAATGCAGGACCCTTCATAATGTTCTGCGGATGTCCGTACCTGATACCCTGTTTCTCGTAAACATCGAGTATTGCAGGAAGCAGCGGGTCATCCTCACGAAGAATGAGTGCGTGGTCGAAATTCTTAAGGACACTCCAGGCAACTTTCTGGATTTCGTTGCAAGGGTAAACCATATTCACTCCTGCATTGACGCTGTCTTCAACTTCCAGAGTGAGGACGCCTGTGTGACCGTGCAGGTACTGTGCTTCGCCCTGGAATCCGTAGAACCTGTGGGCGTACTGCAAATCGAGTTTTGTAATGCTTCTCATAATTGAATCTCCTTTTTGGTAAATAATTTTCAAAAATATCGTGGACAGGGAGAACCGTTCTCCTTCCACGACAAATTTATAAAATCAAATTCAATTTACAAAATGGAATTATTAAAAATTAGAAGTTCAAGTCCCTCATTTGTGGAAAACCGTCCAAGGAGAGTCCTGAACCGACAAGATTAGTGGAACTTGAGTTGGTAAATGCCCGTCAAAGTCCTGCGAGAAACTCATAGACAGCCTGCAGGGATGCCGGGAGGTCCGTTCCCGTCTTGCCAGCCAGGGCATCGATGTCTTCGGTACATTCTGAAAGCGGCTCCGTGAGTTTTGCCAGCCCGTTCTGGATTTCTGTAATCAGATTCCTGGTCTGGGTGTCCAGATCCGGACTCCAGGCTTTCGTGAAGGTGCTTATGGACGCCTGATTCGAGATTTTACCTGAATAGCAGTAATTTATGCCGTTCAAAGCCGATTTGAAATCGGTCACTGAATTCCGGCTCAAAGGAGAAATCTCTTTACCGAGGATTTCTTTCCCGAACTGTTCCGTGAAGTCCATACATCCCTTCAACAGGGAGAGAATCCCCTCCTGGTAACTTGAGAATCGGCTGCCCTCAGTTCCCGGATTCAGCAGTTCCCAGGCGTAGCCTTTCGTCTCCACAGTGACTCCGTTCTTGTTCAGCAGATCCGCATAAATGTCAGCGATATTGTCCTTGCCCTCCCAATCGGCGTACAGTTGTGTGCACAACAGGCGTATTTCAGCAGTGACGGCACACAGATACGTCATTTCCGAGGCTGTGTAGTTTACATCGTGCCGGACAGACTTCCCATCGCTTATCTTGAAAAGCATAAACTCGGCTGCTGCAAATCCCCTCTGGTTATCGGGAAGCTTGAGCAAGTCAAGTTCCTCCCCCGCTTCAATTTTCCCGATGCTCTCCTTGATCCCGGTCGTGTCCGCCTGGGTTCCCAATTTCTTCTGTATGTCCTTGCCAGCTTCGGAATAAACCGGCAAGGATAGTCCTTTCATCCAACATTCGCGGCTGGAGGTCCAGTTGTCACAGATTTCTTTCACTTCCGCATCCGTGAACGCCCCCGAAGCCACCTTGTACGATGCAAGCACACAGTTGTTGGCAAGCAGGGTCGCATTGTCCGCAAGGGATTTGAAATTGGAAGTCCCCGTCCCCCTGGCATACGAGTTCATTATGTACATAAAAGCCGTCTCCTTCGTTTCCGAAGGATTCGGCTCAACTTTCTTGAGACAGGAGGACAGCAGCACTGCCGTCAGAAGAAACAATGTCCGGGACTTTCTCATCACTGCCTAATTGCGGT
>JBJEJT010000035.1:0-5804 GCA_051878255.1 Candidatus Cryptobacteroides sp.
GGAGGGAATGTCATACGGAATCCGGAAATGCCTCGGGGATTTCTTCGAGGGGGCGGAGGTGGAAGTCTTTTCCGATATGCTCGGTGCCGCCAGGGCAGTCTGCGGACATTCTCCCGGCGTGGTGGGTATTCTCGGCACCGGATCCAACTCCTGTGTCTATGACGGCGACGGAATCGTCATCGCCGGCAGGGGAGGGGGATATGTGCTTGGAGACGAAGGGTCCGGGGCGTGGTTCGGCAAAATGCTTCTCTCGGACTATATCCGGGGGCTCCTGCCTCGGGAACTTGCTGACGGGCTGGAGGATGGATATGGTTTGGACTATCAGGGGATTGTGAATGGAGTATATGGCAGCGGGGCGCCAAGTGCCTATCTCGCCTCCTTTTTCCCTTTCGTGCTCGGTCATCAGGAAAGTCCGTATGTGCGGAATCTTTTGAGAGAGGGGATGGAAGCCTATTTCAACAGGGTGCTGGCAGCCTTTCTGTTGAGTTGGAGTGCCTGCCCCTTTGCTTCTGCGGTTCGCTGGCAGCCCTGTGCGAGATGCAGTTGAGGGAGTGTGCGGCGGCAAGGGGCTGGAACATCGGCAGGATTCTGCCCTGTCCCATAGACGGGCTTGTTGAATATCATAATTTTCGGGATGGAATATAACGACCGTGTCGTCACCACTAAGACAGTCTTTGCCAGGAACTGTGACGTGAGGAAGATTGACAGGAGGACTGCCGCCGGATTCCTGGAGAGGAACCATATCTGGGGCAGTGCCTCGTGCAGATATTGTTACGGGCTTTTCAGAAGGAGAATCACGGGGCAGTCCGAAAAGGCGTCCCAGCCGCACGGAGACGTGGCTCCCGACCGGGAAGACGGCTCTCTCGTGGCAGTGGCGTGTTTTTCCAATGCGCGGAGATGGAACAAGGGAGGGAGAATCATAACTTCCTATGAATGGGTGCGCTATGCCTCCGATTCAGATACCCGTGTGGTGGGCGGTATGGGTAAACTTCTCAATGCTTTTGTCGAAGACCGCCGGCCAGACGACATAATGACCTATGCCATATCATCCGCAGTTCCCGGCAGACCCCTGCGGGATGATGGAAATATCCCCGACCCCGGAAATGTTTACAGGAAACTTGGATTTGTGGAGGAAGGGCGAAAGTTTTTCCCGTCGAGGACGGGCGGAGAAGGGGAGTATTCGGAGAGCATCAAATTCCGTCTGAGATTAAAATGAGCCGGAACCGTAAATTATTTGCTTTAATTCACACGGAATTGTATTTTTGCAATGCTTTGGCGGATTATGTTATGCTATGCCGCTGAAACGCCCTGGAAAGAGAAACACTAAATCAAACCGATATGTTAAAAGTAAATATGGGAGGCTGCAGCTCCTTTGTAAAAGATGCAGAAGTCAAGGAATATACCGCTAAGGCTCTTGAAGCATTGAAAGTTCTTGAGGAAGAAAGCGGTGCCGGCAACGATTTTCTCGGTTGGAAACACCTTCCGACACAGACTCCGGAGTCACTCATCACCGACTGCGAGGCAATTCGAGACGGCTGGAAGGACAAAGGCATCGACCTTGTGGTTGTCATTGGTATTGGCGGCTCCTACCTCGGTGCCAAATGTGCCCTCGAGGCTCTTTCTCACAACTTTGCAAAACAGCTTTCTGCAAAAAAGGATGCTCCTGAAATCGTGTTTGCAGGGAACAATCTTTCCGAGGAATACATTTCCGAACTTATGGATCTCGTGCAGGAGCGCAACGTGGCCTGCGTGGTCATTTCCAAGTCCGGCACCACGACGGAACCTGCCGTAGCTTTCCGTATCATCAAGCAGTACATCGAGGAAAAGTACGGCAAGGCTGAGGCTTCAGACCGCATAGTTGCGGTGACCGACGCAAAGCGCGGCGCACTCAAGTCCCTCTCCACCCAGGAGGGTTACCGCACATTCGTGATCGAGGACAATGTGGGCGGACGCTTCTCAGTCCTCACACCGGTGGGAATCCTGCCTATCGTGCTCGGAGGTTTTGACATACGTGCGATGCTCAAGGGTGCCGCTGCGATGGAGGCTGCCTGCTCTGTCGCATCCGGGGAGAATCCTGCAGTACAGTATGCTGCTATGAGGAACCTGCTCTATGCTGAATATGGCAAGAAGATAGAGATTCTGGTTTCGTTCAATCCGAAGTTCCAGTATCTCGGCGAGTGGTGGAAACAACTTTATGGGGAGTCAGAGGGCAAGGACGGCAAGGGCATATTCCCTGCATCCGTACTCTTTACAACCGACCTCCACTCTATGGGCCAGTACATCCAGGACGGCGAGAGAATCCTTATGGAAACGGTTGTGAGCGTTGAGAAATCCGGACGCAGCGTTGTCATCGGAAATGACCCTCAGAATCTTGACGGGCTCAATTTCCTCGCTGGCAAACACGTGGAGGAATGCAACGCTATGGCAGGACTCGGCACCAAACTCGCCCACATTGACGGAGGCGTACCTCAGCTCGGAGTGAGTGTGGAGCAGATTGACGAATACAATCTCGGAGAACTCTTCTATTTCTTTGAGAAGTCCTGCGGCATTTCCGCCTATATTCTCGGAGTGAATCCTTTCAACCAGCCCGGTGTGGAGGCCTACAAGAAGAATATGTTCGCTCTTCTCAACAAACCGGGCTATGAGGCTCAGGGAGAGGAACTCAGAAAGAGAATATGATGAACAGACAGTTATATCCGTTCAAGTTCATTCCTATCGCTTCCCGGAGAGTCTGGGGCGGCAATGCGCTCATAAAGACTCTCGGGAAGTCTTTTGTGGAATCCGGGGAGAATGGAGATGAGGTCGCTCTCACTGAGTCGGACCTCATTGGCGAGAGTTGGGAACTTGCAGATATGGGGGAGCAGGATTCGGTGGTAAGTGGGGGCTGGCTCGCCGGCAATACCATAGGAGAGATTATGGAGACCTATTTGGACCGCATCTCCGGAGAGTCCGCCTATTCCTGGTTCGGAAGACAGTTTCCCTTGCTGATAAAATTCCTCGACATCCACCAGAAACTTTCCGTACAGGTCCATCCTGACGATGAGGTCGCTGCCCAGAGATATGATTCTCTCGGCAAGGCGGAGATCTGGTATATCATCGAGGCAAAGCCGGATGCAAAGATCTATATGGGTTTCCGCAAACCGACCTCCGCACAGGAGTTCTACGATGCCTGCAAAGCCGGTACTGCGCAAGAACTGTTGAATGTGATACATCCGAAAGCCGGGGATGCCATATTCATAAGACCCGGTACTGTCCACGCAGCCGAGGGCGGCATACTCGTGGCTGAGGTGCAGGAGTCTTCCGATATGACTTTCCGTCTCTATGACTGGGGGCGTGAGAACAATCCTGCCACTGCCCGCAAGATGCACCTCGAGGAGGCGATAGACCTTATCAACTACGACAGGTACGATCCTTCGGACTATATGCCTGCCGGTTCCGTGAAATCGGATGACGGGGTGGAATTCCCTCTGGTGCAGTGCAGCCAGTTCAGCGTCAGCCGGCTTGACCTCAAGGCTGCTCTCCGCATAAGTCCGGAACATTACGGCAGTTACATCATCTATATTTGTCTCAATGGCGCGGCTGCCATAAATGTTCCGAAAGTTCCGGTTGAGGACGACTCCAAGGCTGTGGCGGCTTTCGGCACCCCTGCGATGGACATCTATCCTGTGCGCAAGGGCGAAACGGTGCTGGTGCCGGCTGATATGCCTGACTTTTATCTCGTGCCTACGCTGCCTGGCACGGAATTGCTTGTGGCTTCCGATGGGGTCAGGGTGGATGAAGACCTCTACATCAATCCGGATGCTGCACCGGAACTTTCGGAGGAATAGCCGTGGACGAAGTCAGGATAGACAAATTCTTGTGGGCGATCCGTGCTTTCAAGACCCGTTCCGAGGCGACTGATGCCTGCAATGGAGGAAAGGTCAGGTTGAACGGCGGGGATGTGAAACCCTCGAGACAGGTACGTCGCGGGGACGAGATTACGGTACGCAAGCCTCCCGTCACCTATACTTACAAGGTCAGGGAACTCGTGGACAAGAGGCAGGGTGCCAAACTTGTGTCTGATTTTGTCGAGAACCTGACTTCAGAAGAGGAACTGCAGAAACTTCACGCTCCAGTCGAGACTTTCTTTCTCAAACGCGACCGCGGTGCGGGACGTCCCACCAAGAAGGACCGCCGCCAGATGGAAGCCCTCTGGGATTCATTGGACGACTGAGATTCCCGGCCGGGAATGACGTGGCGGAATAAAATAGAAAGGGGGATGGTTTTTTGATGTGACCCCCTTTTTTACTCTGCGAACAGAGCGATGATATTTCTGATAACTTTGCTGGCAGCAAGCATTGACTCCAGCGGCACAAACTCCAGCTTCCCGTGGAAATTGTGCCCCCCTGCGAAGATGTTCGGGCAAGGCAGTCCCTTGAATGAAAGGTTTGCCCCGTCAGTGCCGCCCCTGATAGGCTGAATCCGTGGCTTGATCCCCTCCATCTCCATAGCCTTGACTGCTTTCTCAATGATGTGGTAATGAGGCTCCACCATCTTTCGCATATTGTAATACTGGTGCTTGATTTCCACCGTAGCCGTCCCTTCCCCGTATTTCCGGTTGATGAAATCCACGCAATCCTGAATAGTCCGTTTCCTCTTCTCATACAAATCCATATCGTGGTCTCGTATGATATAGGAGAATGTGGCTTCCTCCACAGTCCCGTTGAACCCGGTGATGTGGAAAAATCCCTCATATCCGCAGGTGTATTCAGGTCTCTGTTCCACCGGAAGAAGTCCGTTCAACTCCATTCCGATGAGTATGGCATTCTTCATCTTCCCTTTTGCATAGCCCGGATGCAGATTGCTGCCCTGGATCCTCACAGTTGCCGATGCCGCATTGAAATTCTCGTATTCGAGTTCTCCGACGGCGCCTCCGTCCATAGTGTAGGCGTAGTCGGCACCGAACTTCTCCACGTCAAACTTCACTACCCCGCGTCCGATTTCCTCGTCCGGAGTGAAGCCGATACATATCTTCCCGTGCCTGAATTCCGGATGTTCCACGACATACTGCACTGCATCCATAATCTCGGCAACCCCAGCCTTGTCATCCGCACCCAGCAGAGTGGTCCCGTCAGTGGTAATCAGCGTCTGTCCCGCATAGTCCTTCATCTCCGGGAAATCAGAAACCCTAAGACATAGCCCCTCTACGCCTTTCAGGGCAATGTCCCCTCCGTCATAGTTCCTGACAATCTGAGGCTTTATATCTTTTCCCGAAGCGTCCGGAGCCGTGTCCACGTGGGCTATGAATCCCACCGCAGGCACATCTTTCCCGCAATTTGACGGAATCGTCGCCATAACATATCCGTATTCGTCAAGTTCCGCCGTCACACCCATAGCCAGGAGTTCGTCCCTGAGCATACCCAGCAGATTCAGTTCTTTTGCAGCACTTGGCTGACTTTCGCTTTCCGGATTGGACTGTGTGTCAATGGACACATATCTCAAAAATCTATCAATCAACTGTTCCATAATTATTTACGTTCTTTTATCGAAGCCAACACCATAAAACCTATGATAGCCATATAAGGCAGAATCGAAATAGGCTCAGCCCAATACTTTGCCCAGAGACTGTCTGCCGGAATCATCAAATCCACGTTTGCGAATTTCAGCACGGCACTTACCACTCCCATCAGGGCACCTCCGGCTATGAATCCGGAAGCAATCAGGGTGCCTTTTTCGTTCCTTGCCTCGTTCACTTTCTTGTCCTTGCTCATATTCCCGACCAGCCAGGACACCCCTCCGCCAATCAGAAGCGGAAGGTTGAGGTC
>JBJEJT010000036.1:0-5798 GCA_051878255.1 Candidatus Cryptobacteroides sp.
TGCCGATGCCCGCAAAGGCGGTCTCACCCCTGAGATACGTCCTATTATGACGCTGATTTTCATAGCGGTACTTGTACTTCTGATAATAATAAACTTCCGATCAATAAAATCCACTAAGAAATGAAAAAATTCGTTTCCCTCATTGCGGGACTTCTTTTCGGTGCGGCGCTTCTGACTTCTGCCGCTGACAGAGAGCACACTCTCAAAATCTACAATTGGGCTGACTATATCGACGAGGCTCTGCTAGAAGAGTTCAAGACCTGGTACAAGGAACAGACCGGCGAGGATGTCGAAATCATTTACCAGCTTTTCGACGTGAACGAGATAATGCTTTCCAAGATCGAACTCGGTCACGAGGACTTCGACGTGGTGTGTCCTTCCGAATATATCATAGAAAGGATGCTCCGTCAGGATTTGCTTCTCAAGATAGATACTGATTTCGGGGACACCCCGAACTACATCAGTTGCATTTCTCCGTATATCCGCCAGAAATTCAATGAGATCGAGGGCTATGGCAAGAATGCCAACGACTATGCGGTCGGATATATGTGGGGGACTACGGGACTGCTGTATAATCCGAAGTATGTCACGAGGGAGGAAGCCTCATCCTGGGAGTGCCTGAAAGACCCACGTTTCAAGGACAAGATACTTATCAAGGATGCTTTCCGGGATGTCTATACTGCCTTGACAGTCGCCTTGCACAAGGACCAGATCGATGCCGGGGAACTGACCATCGCTGACATAACTTTCGATGCTTCCGATGAGTATATCGCTCTCGTGGAGGGTTTCCTCAACGATATAAAGGACAATGTGCTCGGCTGGGAGGCTGATTTCGGCAAGGAAGAGATGACCAAGGAAAAGGCGTGGATAAACCTGGACTGGAGTGGCGATGCGCAGTGGGCAATCGAAGAGGCTGAAAAGGTGGGTGTCGAACTTGCCTATGAGGTTCCCCACGAGGGCAGTATCGTATGGTTTGACGGCTGGGTAATCCCGAAGTATGCCAAAAACATCCAGGCTGCACGCTATTTCATAAATTATATGTGTATGCCGGAGAATGCCATAAGGAATATGGACGAGATAGGATATGTCAGCGCCATCGGCGGAGATGAGATTCTTGACAGTATCATTGACACCACGGCTTTTTCTCCTATCGATGCGAGCTATTTCTTCGGCGAGAACGCTACGGCGGTATGTATCAACCCTATTCTCTATCCGGATGCGTCGATTATGGAGCGCTGCGGTATGATGCACGACAACGGAGACCGCACGGAAGAACTTCTCAAGATGTGGTCCCGTGTCAAGGGCGACAATGCGGGCTATTTCACCTATATCTGCATAGGTGTCGCCGTGCTTGCACTCATTGCGTTCCTGATTTTCAACTCCACAAAGAAAAAGGGTAAGAAGCGCAGGAAGTAGTGCCGCTTTGAAATGAAGAATGTCATCCTGATTCAGCGTAAGGTTCGGCTGGTCAGGATGACATTTCTGTGTCAGGGTTGTCCCGGCAAAGGCGCCCCGGGGTCAGGATGCGAGTTTCTTGTATGCCACCTTTGAGAAGAAGATGATAATCAGGACGATCGCTGCCCAGAACAGCCAGCGGATGTTGCCGGTCACTGCGGTGAGGACCTGCAGTATGGCGAGGATTGCGAGTATGCAGTTCTGGATGGTGTCAGTGAACATCGAATAGCGGCTCTTTCTGGCGTCGATGTCGAACTTGCGTATTTCAATCAACTTCGGCAGTTCTTCATACTTTTCTTTCAGTCCGCGTCTGATCTCTCCGGCTGCGAAGATTTCCTGTTCGCTCTCGTAGTTGAAACAGTTCTTGATGTATTCATTCTGGATGCAGTTCTCAATCTTCTGCAACTCCGCGGTGTTTCGCTTGATTGCCTCGAAATAGTGGAAATAGTCTTTTTCGTCCCTGATCCGGGAAAGTTTCTGGACGCAGTCGTTCAAGACTATTTCATTGTAGGAGAGTGCCACACTCGGAATCAGGATGTACGGGGATATGAAAGTGTTGTCGATTCTTTCGGAGTTCTGGTCATAACTGACTTTCATAAGATGTCCCCTGCACAGCACTATGAATGAGGACTGCCTGACCACAATCGGCTGGATGGTGTCATAGATTTCCGCGCTGTTCATCCTTGTGAAGTCGAAGATGCCGAGAAGTATGCCGCAGAGTGTCTTGTTCCAGAGGGTTTCTTCCGGATAATCGGAGAACCTGCCCGGACCATCGGGTTGGCGCATCAGGGAATCCGGAAACAGTCTCGATATGAAATCGGAGTATTTCTTGAAAAATGTCTGGAGCCCGGACCTGCCTTTTGTCGGCTTATGTTCTCTGAATATCCTGGACAGTTCAAGTTCCGTCGCACCTGTGCTGCATTTTTCAAATGTGGGCGTCCCCTCCAGGCTGGCCCCGAAAGATGTCATACATTCCCTGAGGAACTCGGAGATGTCCATTTCCCGTCCATCCCCGACAGTCAGAGAAAACTCCTTTGCCTGATAGGGGGAATAATTCTCCTGCCGGCTTCCGAAAGGCGTAATCAGTTTTATCAGGGACAGTTCATTGAATGCCGTCCCCTCGGCGGGTCTTATGACGAGGGATATGATATAGCGTTTGTCCTTATCCACCGCAGGACCCCTTGAAGAGCAATTCACCGAAATGTCGGTGAGGATGGTGTCGTGCTCCGACAGCCTGTAGAATGTGTAGCCCTCCGACATATAGCTGTAGAACTGAGGCAGATGCAGTTTCACATCTTTGAATGACTGGATGTGGTATGTGCGGAAAGGTCTTTTTTCACGGCTCTGGTGTGAATAGTCCATCAGGTCGCACTCATAAGACTCAAACACCGGACACGCCTTTATTTCTTTGGAGTGGTCCTCATCGGCGAATGAACAGTTCCGCATCCTGTAATGGGACAGGACAGAAATGTCTGATATGGTAAATTCCGGAGCCTCAGTCATCGGGTCAAGCGGAATAACCTGCCTGTCATCCTCCGTTATCTTGACTTTCTTGTCGATTTCTTTCTTCTGGACCTCCACGAATGTCTGCTCGGGCACGTCAAGATAGGCGTAGAAATACTTCAGGAATTCGACAAGATCCTCTTTGTCAATCGAATCCAGTTCTGACGAGAATGTCCCCGGATGGGGCAGCATCATCAGGAACAGGTTGTCAGCCCAGGGACGGTCGGAAGACAGGGGAGGCTGGTGGTAGTTTATCTGTACCCTCTTCGCCCCGAGGGACAGGAAGAACTTGAGTCTCGCGATTGGGTCAAAGGATTTCTTCTCTATTTCAAACGGGTTCTCCGTTTCAAAGAATATGTTGCGCAGATTCTTCCCTGTCAGTCTTTCCAGATATTCAGTGGACTGCTTCAGCCCCTCGGTCATCAGTGTCCTGCCATAGCCCTTTCTCCTGTGTTCTTTTCCCACAGCCAGATAGATTACCTCGACGTCAATCTGGTTCTCGAAGACATAATAGTCGGAAATCAGTCCGCCTGCCACCTTGCCGTCATCCGTGTGGAGGATGCAGGCAATCGTACCAGGCTTGGAGTCGTCTGAACTGATGCGGCTTTTTATCGCCTCGTAAGGCTCGCGTTCTTTTATGTCGGGAAAGGCGTCCGAATATATGTCGCAGAAACCGTCAATCAGGTCCCCGCGATATTCGGAATATGAAATTACAGACAGCTACATCGGGTCAAGTGTGTGTAAGTTAAACAGTTGTTCGGACTGATGCGCCGCAGTTCGCGGACAGTTTGCAAAGGTATGAAATTTTTGCTTTCCAATTGTGTTTTCCAGTGGGAAAATGCCGAGATGGATGAAGTGGAAAAATCACATCTTCAGGGTATGCCGTATTCAGAAATATGCTGTATCTTTGCGAGGTTTTTTGAATTTGTGGTTATGCAGAGTATAAGAGAAATCTACAGGATAGGGAAAGGACCGTCCAGCAGCCATACTATGGGACCTGAAGAGGCTTGCAGGGTCTATTTGCAACATCATCCGCAGGCTGCCGCATTCAAGGTCGTGTTATACGGGTCGCTTGCCGCCACCGGGAAGGGACACCTCACGGATGTGGCTGTCAAGGAGGCTCTCGGGGCTGTGGGGACGGTGGATATAGAATGGCAGCCAAAGGTGTTCCTGCCGCATCATCCCAATGCCCTGAGCATCGCCGAACTTGCGGATGACGGGTCGGTGTCGGAGGAATGGACGTTCTACAGCGTCGGCGGAGGGGCAATCGAGTGCGACCAACTGCCGTCTGTCAAGGCTCCGGACATATATCCGCTGAACACGATGACGGAACTTCTGAACTGGTGCAACTCCAACGGAAAGTCCTATTGGGAATATGTCTATGAGATTGAGGGGAATGAGATTGAAGATTTTCTCGCTGATGTATGGGCACGTATGCAGGAGTCCATACAGAGGGGACTGGACCACGAGGGTGTGCTGCCAGGACCGCTGCATCTTCGCAGGAAAGCCGCATCTTATTATATCCGGGCTGAGGGCTACAAGGATGTGCTGCGCACAAGGGGGATGATTTTCGCCTATGCGCTTGCGGTGAGCGAGGAAAATGCATCCGGAGGTACCATTGTGACGGCACCAACCTGCGGGTCCTGCGGGGTGCTGCCGAGCGTGCTCTATCACCTCAAGAAAGTTTACGATTTCAGCGACAGGAGGATTATCCGGTCCTTGGCGACTGCGGCTCTCGTGGGCAATGTGGTGAAGACCAATGCGTCCATTTCCGGGGCTGAGGTGGGATGCCAGGGAGAGGTGGGAGTGGCGTGTGCTATGACGGCTGCGGCTGCCACACAACTTATGGGAGGTACGCCGAATCAGATTGAGTATGCGGCGGAGATGGGGCTGGAGCATCATCTGGGGATGACCTGCGACCCGGTGTGCGGTATGGTGCAGATTCCCTGCATTGAAAGGAATGCCTATGCTGCGGCAAGGGCTCTGGATGCCAATATCTATGCTTCCTACACCGACGGACTTCACAGGGTCAGTTTCGACCAGGTGGTGAAGGTTATGAAGCAGACGGGGAAGGACCTGCCATCGCTCTACAAGGAGACCAGCGAGGGGGGATTGGCGAGAGTGGTCGCAAAGAAGATACGTCAGCGCAAGGGGCAAACCAAAAGAGGGGGTAGGAAATGAGGAAAGGATTGATTGTCATATTGCTGTCATTGGTGGCTGTGGCTGCATCGGCATCCGGGGCGGACTCCACCTTAGTTTCCAAGTACAAGGTGTTCCGGGGGTGTTCCGGGGGAATGATGCTCCATACGGGGTGGATTTCCTCTTCGGATGTCACGTTCACTTCGCCGTCGGGTGCTGCCGTGGGACCTATGCGTATGCGTGGAGTTCCCTTCGGCATCGGAGGGGCTGCGAAGGTGCATCTCTGGGACTGGGTCCGTGTGGGAGGGGAGGGGTTTGTGTCCCACCTCAATTACGGGGAGAACCACAGCAATGAGAATATAGGATGGGGCGGACTGCTGGTGGAGGGGATTTGTCCTATTGGACGCTGGTTTCCGTTTGCGGGGGTTACCGTAGGTGGAGGCTCCGTCAAGAATACCACGGTCCTGGATGCCACCACATCCGACTTCGTGCTGGACTACGGGACCACTTCCTATCGGAAATATGCCTTTATGGCTGTATGTCCGTATGTCGGGGTTGAATTTGCGCTCACGTCCAAGGTCCATATCGTGCTCCGGGCGGACTGTCTGCTGGATGTCACATCGGGGCAGGCTGACTTTCCTCTCGGACCCCGCATCTATTTCGGCTTTATGTTCTGGCGCTGACCGTCATCCCCGACCTGA
>JBJEJT010000037.1:0-5793 GCA_051878255.1 Candidatus Cryptobacteroides sp.
GACAACGGGGCCGGAATCGTGGCATCGACAACAGGATACTACTGGTCCAGCACATCCAATGCGACAAACCAGAACAAAGCGATTTCAACCAATTTCAGCAGCAGCGGAGTTCAGAATATGAACGTCAATGCCGACCGCTACACCGGACTGCCAATCCGTCCGGTACTCACAAAACCGGCAGAGTGACACTCGCGCTCCGCAGTCCCTTGCCGCTGACTTTCAACACGGCTTCTCCCGGGGTCTCCCCAGCCTGGAGAATCACCGTAAGCGCTCCGTGGAAAGCGTGCATACAAGGCAGGTGGAAAAGGTCGAGGCAGGTCGGGCCCCCGTTTGCCGAAGCCTTGTAGGATGCGGCTCCGGAGACACTGAATCTCAGCAGGTCGGACGCATCCGGGCAGATGTTCCCGTCCTTGTCCACCACCCTCACGGTCAGATAGCAGAGGTCGCTTCCGTCGGCTTTCAGGGCAGGGATGTCATTCTGCCCGATGTAGGACAGCCCGCTGACTATCTCTATGTGATGAGGTTTCCCGGCAGTGCGCACCACGGTCTCAGCCACAGCCTTGCCGTCGGCGTCGTAAGCCACTGCCCTGAGTTCCCCCTTTTCAAAGCGGACTGCGTCCCACATCAGTCTGTAACGCCTCTCGTGGCTCTCGTCCTGCAGCCCGGCAGCCTTGGAAGTAGGGGTTTTGCGCTGCCTCCCCTGACTGACGCCGTTAATGAAAATTTCAGCCTCGGGACAGGAAGTATAGACAAACACCGGCACTTCCTCTCCATCTTTCCAGTTCCAGTGCGGAAGCACGTGAAGCGTGACCGCATCCTTGTTCCAGACACTGCGGTAGAGATAGAAACGGTCTTTCGGGATTGACGCAAGGTCTATGATTCCGAACATAGAACTGTGGTTCGGCCAGGCGTCGGTGTCGTAAGGAGTTGGCTCTCCGAGATAGTCGAAGCCCGTCCATACGAACTGCCCCATAGTCCACGGATAATCGTCCTCAAGCGCGAAATCTATGTCAGGCACGTTGGACCACCAGCAGGCATCCAGATCGTAGGAAGAACACTGGTGGTCTGCGTCCACCGCACCGAAACGCTTCTCTGCCGGCAACTTGTACACCCCACGGGAACTTACGGTCGAGGCAGTCTCGGAACCCAGGATGAAGCCGTGTGGCAGGTCCCTGTATGCTTCGAGGTATCTGAAAGTGCGGTAGTTGAGCCCGGGGATGTCTATGAGTGCCGCAAAACCGTTGTCCAGCACGCAGGAAACCTGGTCCATCCCGCAGGTGCAAGGTCTGGTAGGGTCTTCACGGTGGCAGATGTCCTGGAGGAAACGTGCCACCTTGTAGCCCTGGGCGTCGCATTGGGTAGGGACCTCGTTGCCTATGCTCCAAAGCGCCACGCAGGGAGAGTTTCTCCAGCAGCGGAGCATACGCACCATATCCCTTTCCGCCCAGGTGACCCCCGGAATGTCAGACTCTTCATTGAAGAAGCGGTGATAGCCGTTCTCGCATTTGGCTATGTCCCACTCGTCGAAAGGCTCTATCATCATCATAAAGCCCATTTCCTCGCAGAGCCGCACCAGTTCAGGGGTTGGCATATTGTGCGAAGTGCGGATGGCGTCGCAGCCCATATCCTTGAGCAGCAGAAGCTGGTGGCGCAGGGCAGAGACGTTCACGGCAGCCCCGAGAGGTCCGAGGTCGTGGTGGTTGCACACCCCGTGGAACTTGCGAGGCTTCCCGTTCAGGAAAAACCCTTTCTCCGGAATGAACTCCATCGTGCGTATGCCGAAACGGGTCTCATATTTGTCTGCCAGGCGGTCGCCGTCGTAGATTTCAGAAACCGCCGTATAGAGGGCAGGGGTCTCCGGGGACCACAGTTCCGGCTTTTCAACTATGAAGTTCTGCACCAGTGGCTGTCCTGCCCCGGTTTTTCCCGCAAAAATCCTTTCGGCAGCAATGGACCCGTCAGGAGCCAGAATCGCAGTCTTGATTTTCAGGGCACAGCCCTCCCCTCCCTCGACTTCGGTCTCGATATGCACCGAGGCAAAGGCATCCTCCACGTGCGGGGTGGTGATATGCGTACCCCACACCGGCACGTGCACCTTGTCCGTCGTCAGCAGATGCACATTGCGGTACAGACCTGCCCCCGGATACCACCTCGATGAGAACGGGAGGTTTTCGAGGCGGACTGCCAGCACATTGCCCTCCGGTTTCAGATAAGGAGTGGCATCGAAATGGAACGGACTGTAGCCGTAAGGTGAACGACAGGCTTCCCTGCCGTTCACATAGACCACTGCCTCACTCATAGCCCCGTCAAAGAGCAACTCCGCCTGCCTGCCCTCCGGCACGTCGAAAGAGCAGCGGTACCAGCCCACGCCAATGTAAGGCAAGCCCCCGGTTCTTCCGGTCTTGAGAGTGGCTACAGTCTCGAAGTTCTGTGTGACAGCCACTTTCTGAAGGTCGTTCCCGATGCTGAACGGTCCTGTAATCGCCCAGTCGTGGGGTATGCTTACGCTGTCCCAGGCAGAATCATCGAAGTCCGCTTCCTGCGCCCCTGGAATGTCTCCGAGGTGGAATCTCCATCCTTTTTCAAGCAGGACATCGCTGCGCTGGGCAAGTGCGCTCACGCTGATAGAGAGCAGCAGAGCAAGTAAGGTCAAGAATTTCATATAGTTCAGTCTTTGAATGGATCAAGTGCTATCGTCGGCATACCGTCAGCAAAGGCTCCCAGCCCATAACCGCTGTTGTAGCCTGACGGTGCCTCCGGCTCCCAGTAGAACACGCCCTTGCAGACGTTGAGGGCCCTGGTCTTCCCGAGCAGGTAGGTCAGCATCTCCTTTGCGGCTTCAGGCTTTGAAACCGGCATCCCGACTTCGCAAATCATCACGTCCTTGCCGTAGGAAGCGGCAACAGTGGAGATGTTCGCAATACACTTGTCCGTGGAGTCCTTCCAATCAGTGGAGAAGTCGCCGAGTTCGTCGTTCCACCAGCAAGGGTAAAGGGACATACCTATCATATCGTATTTTCCACCGGCGGAATTGAGCACAGGGAAGAGCCTGTTGTACAAGTCGATATTGTCGCCTCCGTCCAGATGGACAATCACTTTGCAATCCGGGAATACGGCTTTGGCGGCATCGTAGCAGGCATTGTTCAGCGCCGCATAGTTCTTGCCGGCATTCTGGTCGTATTTTCCCAGGGGCCACATCATTCCGGTGCGGGTCTCATTGCCTGCCTGCACCCATTCCACCTCCACTCCGTAGTCTTTGAGAAGCTCGAGCACCTCTGTGGTATGGTTTCCGGCAGCCCTCACGAGAGCATCTATGTCATAGTCTTTCCACGCATCAGGCACAGTCTGATTGGAAGGGTCCGCCCAAGTGTCGCTGAAATGGAAGTCGATCATAATCCTCATCCCGAGCCTCTGGGCACGTATGGCTTTGGCAAGCACGTCTTCCTTGCCGTTCCAGCCTGCCTCGGGATTCACCCACACGCGCAGTCTGATTGCATTGAAGCCGATTTCCTTCATAAGCGCGGTACATTCACGCTCCTTGCCCTCCGAATTGTAGAATTTCATTCCCTTGGACTCCATTTCGGTGACCCAGCTTATGTCGGCACCCTTGGCAAATGCTGTCCTGTCGATTTCCTGCGGCTGTTCCTTCTCCGGTGCGGATGCAGGTTTGGTGCAGGAACCGCAGGAGGCTGCTGAAAGTATTGCCGCTATGGCGAATATATTTATGAATTTTGTGTTCATACCCGATTATTGTTTCTGCATCGTATAGGTTGGCGCTGCAAAGTTAGTCAAATCTAAACAAAGTGTATATGTGCCCTCAACGGTTGGAATTACAGTTTCACCCCAGACCAGGATTCCGTCCATATCGGAGTCACCGTATTTCCATCTCCATCCGTTAGCAGAGTCTCCGAAGACGAACTGGAAGCCATATCCGATATTGTTGATTTCACAGGTAGCCGTCCATATACCATTGTCGAAAGTCATAATGTCCGCGGAAGTACTCCAGCCATTGAAGTCTCCTGCCACGACAACCGCCGTGGTGGCAGTCTCCGTCCAAGTCAAGGTGCTCATATCCAAAACCACATAGTGCAATCCCGGCTCATTGCTCCAGAGGTTCCATCCACCGGTCTCGGCAAGGGTGAAGGCATTATCGCTGCCGGTGGTCCCGAAAATCTCCCCGGTCTGAGGGTTCTTGAAGCGGAAATTGGAATAGTTGTCGCCCCAGTCAGGGTCGGTGTAGATGAATCCCTCATAGATGCCATCCTCGGTAGGAGAAAGCACGGATGCAAGGCTGAGCTGCTGGTCCGCGCCCTTGAAGTAGTACCAAGCCTCCATAGTCTCAGGCCACTGCACAGCCGGTTCGTCATTGGCAGTGAGTTCCCACTTTCCGTTCAGGACATCTACGAGCAGTATATATGAACCTGTCTTGCTGACACTTATCTCAGATGCTCCGGATGTACCAGGAATGTATCCGACAGACCCGTCAGCATTGGCTGAGATAGAGATTGGATATTCGTTGTAGGCACTGTCTCCTGTTGTGGTGTCGTACTTGTGCCCGATTCCTGAAATGGCTATGCTTCCGCTTCCTGCCAACTCGAGAGTAGCCTTGAATGCGCCTGCCGACGATGAATATCTGAGTTCATAAGTCTGGTCTCCGAGAGTTGCAGTCAGAGCAGGAACATAGACCTGATTCCACTCATATTTCTTTGTATCAGCGGTAACATAATGGATACCGGCAGGTTCCGCAAACCAGCAATTGTTGCTTGAAGCAGGTACAAGGGAGTATTTCGTCCAATTTTCATCGCATCCCCAGATTACACCGTCCGGAGCCACGAAGAAGCATTTGTACCAGGTTGAAGGCGTGCACACGAATCCCTCGTAAACATCCGGAGTCTCGGTCTTGGCATAGATAATTCCCAGAATGTTTTCCATATCGCTCTCGCTCACGATTTTCATTCCGCTTTCCCCGGAATAAGGAGTGATTCTGAGGGCGAGAGTCTCACTGAAGATGCTCTCCCTGCCCAAAGTGATGGCAAGGCGGGCATAGATGTCGTGTCTGACATTGTCGTTGAATCCGAGTTTGATCATCTGCTGGTTGAGCTGGAGCACGGTGAGTTGCACGGAAGACGCTTCGCTGCCCACCTCCACATCAGCGTGCTTTGCGAAAGTGTCGGTGTCGGAGAGCTGGAGGGCAGCTGCGACCACACCTTCAGGAATGCTGACGGTAGGGTCGCTCAGAGAAGCAAGTTCCCCGAGTTTCCAATAGAAAGTCACTGCAAGATTGTCTTTTTCGGACTCCTTGAGCACGATGTCAGTGGAACTGGCACTGAAAGCGGAAGGTTGTTCGGGAGGAGTGACAATGATTTTTTCTCCATCCTTTTCACAGGCAGCAAAGGCAAATGCAGCTGCCGCCACTACAATTATTCTTTTTTTCATATACTTCAACGTTAGAAACCGTATTGGACATTGACTGATTTGAGAGCCGGATTGGCGGAAAGTTCAGCCTCAGGAATAGGCAGATACTTGTATTTGGCATCCACATCCTTTCCGTCTGCCACTCCCCCTTTCCAGTTCCAATCGTAGCCGGAAGTGAATTTCCCGTAGCGGATGAGATCCGTGCGTCGGCAACATTCCGTATAGAGTTCGCGGGCACGTTCATCGAGAATGAAATCCAGGGTCAGCTGCTGCTCTGAGATGTTTCCGGAGGTATTTCCATAGGCACGTGTACGCAAATCGTTGATTTTTCCAAGAGCTTCAGTCTTGCTGGCACCCTGCCCGCCCCGAAGCACAGCC
>JBJEJT010000038.1:0-5722 GCA_051878255.1 Candidatus Cryptobacteroides sp.
GAGGATGAGGAGGAGAATCTTGGAATGGAGGACAAGACCAAGGAGTTCAAGTCATCGTTCATCTTCCCTGCGGACAAGACCCAGCATATGTCTGCCAATATGAAATTGCAGAGCCGGAACGTATTCAAAGGCATCTGTGCATTTCTGAATTCGATGATTGGGGGAACTTTATACCTCGGAGTGAATGACAGGGGATATGTTATCGGCCTTGATAATGACCTTGATCAGATAAAGGGTTCCCTCGACAGCTACATACGTCTCATCCAGGATGAGGCAAAACAGGCTTTCGAGCAGAGCATCCTCGACTTCCTGGACTTCGAGGTGATGTTTGAAGGCCGCGTGGTCGCCATCAAGGTCAGACCTTATCCGGACGGACTCGTGTATATGGACAAGATTCCATATAAGAGGAATTTTGGCGAGTCAGAACAAATGCGCGAGGACGAGAAAGCAAGGATGATTTCCTTGAAGATGTCCTCAGCTAACGCTGATGTCGGCAAGCTCGGAATGATCGAGAAAGCCATAGTTGATAAGAAATGTGTCTGTCTGAAGCGTTATTCGTCTGCCAACGGCATCAGGGACCGCCACGTAGAACCGTTCAAGGTGACAGGAAGCGGCAAATTCGTGTGGTGCTATGACCTTGAGGACAGGAAATGCAAACAGTTCAGCATCTCCCGTGCGGCAGATATCATACTGCTGAATGAGATATGGACTCATCAGAAGGACCACAAGGCACTTGACACCGATATCTTCAACTGGAGTGGAGACAGGGCAATGCATATTGAGATCCAGATGGACAATCTGGCCTGCAACATCCTCAAGGATGAGTACCCTTTAAGCGACAGGTACCTGACCGCGGTCAAAGGGGAGGAATGGATTCTCTCCACTGATGTTTACAGGTGCGAGGCTCCAGGTAGGTTTGTCATAGGACTCCTGGATCACGTCAAGATACTTCAGGGAGATGAACTCCAGAAATATGTAGATGACTATCTCAATTCCCACTTTAATACATCTATGAACAAGACTGCAGGAATATAAGAAAGAGGATGACCTTTTCAAGTCATCCTCTCTCCGTGCTCCCTTAGGGGCTCGAACCCTAGACCCCAACATTAAGAGTGTCGTGCTCTACCAACTGAGCTAAGGAAGCAATATGTCTTTCAAGTTTTTTACAGGGGCTTGAACCCTGGCTCCCCAACATTATGTTTGTCGTGCTCTACCAACTGAGCTAAGGAAGCAATTATATTTCAAGTGATCCGTTCGGGGCTCGAACCCGAGACCCCAACATTAAAAGTGTTGTGCTCTACCAACTGAGCTAACGAATCAAACCACTTTTCCCCATCAAAAAGGTGTCTCTTTTCATTTGGGATTGCAAAGGTAGTTATTCTTTTTATATCCTCCAAATCTTTTTTCGATTTTTTGGGTGGCCCTCAATTTCCCAGAATAAAATAATTCCTTATGTCCTGAGCCTTGACATTGTCAAACCGGGCAGGGAAATGACAATCGTATTTCTTGTAAATGCTCTTATTTCTTTGAGTGATTTCCAGAATCCGTTGGTTCAGTTCGTCATCGAACACCTCTTTGTGGGGAGGAAAATAAAATCAGGCAATGAAATTGATAAACCCATAAAAAACGATTATTCAGTTTTTGAAGGTACCAGTCTCTTCCCGAAAATCCGGTCCACGATGACCGCGATCGCCCCGTCGCCTGTAACGTTGCAGGCAGTGCCGAAGCTGTCCATCGCTATGTAGAGGGCTATCATCAGCGCCTGGGCATCGGCATCGAAGCCAAGCATTGATTCCAGAAGGCCCAGAGATGCCATTATGCACCCTCCGGGCACGCCGGGAGCAGCTATCATCGTGATTGCCAGCATACAGATGAATCCGGCAAACATAGGGAAACTGTAAGGCATACCTCCCAGCAGCATCAGCGCCAGGGCGCAGGCTGTGATTTTCAGCATACTTCCGGACATATGTATGGTCGCGCAGAGGGGAACCGTGAATCCGGCTATTTCCTTGGACACCCCGTTCTCCACGGTCCTTGAGAGGGTAACGGGTATGGTTGCTGCCGAAGACTGGGTACCGAGCGCGGTCATATATGCCGGGAACATATTCCAGAGCAGCTTGAACGGGTTGCGTCTGGCAACGGCACCGGCTATACAGAACTGAATCAGGAGCAGCAGGACGTGGAGTGCGAAAATGATTCCAATGATTTTGATGAAGACGCTCATCACGGACACCGCCTGCCCCTCATAGGTCATCTTCAGGAAAATGCCGAAGATATAGACGGGCAATACCGGGATGATGGCAGCCGAGATGATTTTTGAGACCAGGTCCTTGAATCCGTCGGCAGCCGTGGCGAGAGGCTTGTTTCCGGTGGATGCGATGCCCAGCCCCAGACAGAATGCCAGCACCAGGGCAGTCATCACGGATGTGAGGGGAGGTATGTCAATCCCGAAATAGGGCGTGGCAGTGTCCCCGATTCTGAGAGCCTCGACATCCGACGGGCTGATGAACGACGGGAAAAGGCTGTCTGCCGTGAAATAGGACATAAATCCGGCTCCTATGGTCGAAAAATATGCTATGGCTATCGTCACAAGCAGCATCTTCCCGGCACTTTTCCCGATGTCGGCAATGGCGGCAGTGACGAGCCCCAGGATAATCAGGGGAATGGCAAAGCCCAGGAACTGGCTGAATATACCATTGAAAGTCACGAATATGCGCACCAGCCACAGCGGGGCAATCATCCCAACTCCTATGCCGAGGGCTATGGCAAGTATTATCCATCCCAAAAGCCCCAACTTGAATTTCTTAATCTTCATCACTCTCAAGAATCTCAAAAACGCCCAAAGTTAATCATATTTTCAAAACCTGTCATCCATTACACGAATCACACGGCAAAAGATTCTGTCAATCAGGGAATATTTTGAGGTAAACGAATTATACAGTAATTTTGCACGGTTTTGATATGGAAACTTACAGAGGTGCATATTCCTACAGGGAAATCTGGAAAATCGCTTTCCCCATACTCGTCAGCACAATCATCGAACAGGTTATAGGAATGACCGACACTGCCTTCCTGGGCAGGGTGGACGAGATTGCGCTGGGGGCTTCTGCCATAGCCGGCATATATTATATGGTGATTTTTATGCTGGGGCTGGGGTTCAGCATAGGTGTGCAGATAATAATCGGACGGCGCAACGGGGAGGGCAATTTCAGGGAGACCGGGAATGTGTTCTACCACGGGCTGTATTTTGCCGTCTCCCTGGCGATAGTGATCACTCTGGTTTCCGAAGCCCTTTCCCCGGCTCTGATGGGGATGCTGGTAAGTTCTCCGAACATCAGGGATGCGGCTTTGAGCTACGTGCGCTGGAGGGTTGTGGGACTTGCTTTCGGATTCACCACGGCGATATTCAGGGCTTTCTACATCGGCACCACCCAGACCCGGGCACTCACTGCAAATTCAGTGGTGATGATGCTCTCCAACGTATTCTTCAACTGGATACTCATCTTCGGCAAATTCGGATGTCCGGCACTGGGGATTGCCGGAGCTGCCATAGGTTCGACTTTGGCTGAACTCGTGTCCCTGCTTTTCTTCATCGTCTATACCCGCAGGCGTTGCGACGTCGCCAGATATGGACTCGACACCCCCGCTGCCCCGAAATGGACGACGATGAAAGGGATACTGTCAGTCTCGCTCTGGAGTATGATACAGAATTTCCTGTCCATAGGGACCTGGTTCATATTCTTCCTCTTCATCGAACACACCGGGGAAAGGGCGCTTGCAGTCTCGAACATAGTCAGAAACATTTCCGGGCTCATCTGGATGGTGCTGCTGGCTTTTGCATCGACTTGCAGCACCCTTACCAGCAATATGATAGGCAACGGGCACAGCAACGGGGTCCTACCCCTGACACGGAGGATGCTGAAATTCTCGTATATGGTCATCACGCCCCTGCTTCTGGTTTTCAGCCTCTTCCCCCAGGTCCTGATACGGCTGTTCACGAACATCCCGGAACTTGTGGAGGCATCGGTTCCGTCTATGCTGGTGCTCTGTGCGAGTTATCTGCTCACGATTCCGGCATCCGTGTTCTTCCAGGCAGTTGGAGGAACAGGCAACACCAGGGCAGCTTTTCTTCTGGAATCATTCTCCCTGCTCGCCTACACAGCCTATTGCACCGTAATCATAGGGATAATGAAATCCGACGTGGCGCTGTGCTGGAGTGCAGAAGCCGTCTATGGAGGCATAATGGCATTGGTCTGCGGATCCTATCTCCGAAGCGGACGCTGGAAAAGCAAGAGGGTCTAAGCCTTGTCCTGTCCAGCTTTCCACGCCTTTGGCGACAGCCCCACCACTCTCTTGAAATACTTTCCGAAGACTGATTGCGACGGGAAATCCAACTCGTTGCTGATTTCCTGGACAGTCATAGAAGTGGAGAGAAGACGGCTTTTGGCATACAGCACGACCGCTTCCTCTATCCACTCCAGGGCTGTATGCCCGGTCTCCGCTTTCAGCAGCGTCGTCAAGTATTTTTCCGATATGCAGAGAAGATTGGCATAGAAAGCGATGTCACGATGTTCTTTGGAATGGACAGGAAGAAGAGAGAGGAACTTCGCGCAAATCTCCTGCTGACGGTTCATAGCCGTGTTTCTTTCCACAAGCGTGTGGGTATAGTAACCGAGACCGTAGTAATATGCGGAGAACAGGTGCTGCAGGATTTTTTCTCGGTAGGGGTTGTCCTTTTGAGCCATCACCTCCCCGACCTGGCTGTAACAGTTCAAGAAAGCGTTGAGTTTCTCTTCCGAAAGCCCGAAGAAATGGTTGGTGCGGAAAGCCAGCCTATCCTCGAAACTCACGGGCATATCCAGGATTTTCACGAACTCACGGTCCAGCACCAGTCCGGTACATTTGAAGTTATCGCTGAGACGTACATCCGAGACGATCTGTCCCGGAAAGAAAAGGGCCATGCTCGGGGCAGTGACTGAATAACTGACAAAGTCCACCACGCAGGACACGGAGCCTGACAGGATGATGAGCTGGGCGACATCTTCCACCGTGTGTGGGAACTTGAACTTGTTCAGGAAACCGTCCGTTCCGTAAAATTCGACATATTCCATATACCGTTGCGCTTTATCTTCCGCAAAGTTAGAAATTCGGCATCCGCAATCAAGTTCCCTGGACCCACATTCCGTCCCGCATACCACTATATGGGAAAATCTGACCAATTTGACGGTCTGAAAACGGTTCAGGAGCCTATTCATCACAGAAAATAGGAAAATCTGACCTTTCCGGAACAATTCCAGCCCTCTACCTTTGCATCGACAAAAGAGATTGGAATATGGAAAGAATTTATCTTGTAACTCAAGTTTCGCAAATGCGAAACACCTCTTAAGGAGGGCCTTCGGCCCGACAAAGGAGGGTGACTAAAAAGTCCGAGATGGCTTAGAGGTCACTCTCTGTTTTTATGTCATTATGTCTCCGAGCGTCGGCTGCTCTCCTCCGGAGACCTTCCGCTTCGCTCCATCCTTCCCACTGCGCTACGCTTGTGGGCCCCTCTCTAACGTGCCCGAGGGTGGGCACGAGTCCCGGAGGAGACAGCCGACCGCATCTGCGGCAAGCCGCAAAATAAATAGCTATTCTTTTGATATTCAAAGGAATAGCTATTGCTTTTGTGATAGAAAATTACTATCTTGTAGTTGCAAAATAAAAAATAAATAACTCTATCAAG
>JBJEJT010000039.1:0-5707 GCA_051878255.1 Candidatus Cryptobacteroides sp.
AACAAAACGCATCAGTGCGCTCCTTTGGCCGGACAAGGACGAAGAGAAGGTAAAGAATTCAAGAGGTGTTGCCATAAACAGTCTGAGAAAGGTACTCTCGAATCTTGACGGGGTGGAAGTAATCTATGATGCCGGCAGATACAGGATCGAGTTCGGAGATGCCTCCTACTGTGATTACCTGGACTTCGGATGTGCCCTGGAAAAAAAGGATATCACCTCTGTTCTCAACGTGGCTTCAAGAGGAAAATATCTGAACGGGATGGATGACGCATTGTTTGACACCTATAAGGAAAGGGTGGAAAACAATCTTGTGCCTTTGCTGCATAACGAACTGACCGTGCGTATGAACGGCAACGACTATCCGGCTACAGTCGAGATTGCGGACATCCTCCTGCAAATTGATCCGGTCGATGAAAAGGCATTGCTGGCAGCCGTTCACAGTCTGAAAAAGTCCAGGTGTATAGAGGAGGCACTTGTCAGGTATGCGGCATTCTGTTCCGAACACAAGAAATCCTATGGGACGGAATACAAAAAGACCTTCGTGAAAATAGGCTGATTCCAGCCATTCTCCCAAAGGTCTTTTCAGAAAACGCCTCAGGTCAGCGGACGATGTCCATCTCGTCGATGAGGTGGGATGCTCCGCCGAACTTGTCGATGATCAGAAGCACATAGCGGATGTCCACATTGATGCAACGCTGGAGATTCGGCTCGAACATTATGTCGGAACTCATTGATTCCCAGTTGCCGTCGAATGCCAGACCTATGAGTTCGCCCTTTGCGTTCATTATCGGGGAGCCGGAGTTGCCGCCTGTGATGTCGTTGTTGCTGAGGAAGCAGGTGTGGACCTTGCCGTCCTTGTCTGCATAGGCACCGAAGTCTTTGGCTGCGTGGATGGCTTTGAGTTTTTCCGGCACTGCGAATTCCCAGCTCGACGGGTCGTCCTTTTCCATCACACCGTCCAGGGTCGTGAAATAGTCATATTCCACGGCGTCGGCAGGGGAGTAGCCCATCACCTTGCCATAAGTCAGCCTCATCGTGAAATTGGCGTCAGGATAGGAGGCTTCCCCGGCTTTCCATTCCATACGGCCCGCAGCCCAGGCTTTTCTGCCTCTGTTGAGTTGCTGCTCATAGGACATCGCCGAATTCCTCAGACTGTAGAGTTTCCTGACTATCGATGTGAACAGTCTGGTTGCAGGGTCAGAGTAAACGGCTTCGGTTCCTTGTGTTTCAATGGCTTCGAAAGCCTTTTCGGCACTTGTGAATATGCTTTCGGCAAAGAGCCGGTCCACGTAGTCCGAGACGGTTTCCTTGCTGTAGTCAGGGACAATCCAGTCGCAGGTGTCGGTCTTTTCGTGGTAGAGGCGTATCATTGCCTCGGTTATTTTCCTGTCGGTGGAAAGGGAGTAATCCTTGTACGGGTCGCGTTCCCTGATGAAATCTATGGTTGCCTTTACCACTGCCGCACTGTCCAGACCTTGCTCGCGGGCATTGCCTATGCCGGAATACGCCATCCCGCCCATACGTGAGAGTTCACTCATAAAGACGGTCTCGGTAAGCCAGGTGGCAAGGTCGGAAGCCTTTTTCGTGTCCTCTACGGCTGTCCTGATGTCCCCAAGGGCAGTGGAGTATTTCTCTTTCCTTGCCGGGTCGGCATCCGCCCATACTGAGAATGCAGCCTCTTCATCTTCTGCCCTCTCGAGAACTCCGAGTTTGCGGAAAGCGATTTTCATTCCTTTCCATTTCTTCCAGCCGTTGGATGAACCGGAATACTTGCTGGCATATTGGATTTTCACTTTCGGGTCGGCTTGCATATCCTCCATCATCAGAGTCTGACGCAGCGTCCGGGCTTCAATCCTGATGTCGTTCTGGTCGAGCATCTGGCGCAACTCCGCCGATGTGCCGAAACGGTTGGTGCGTCCCGGATATCCCATAATCATAGTATAGTCGCCCGCTTTCACTCCTTTGAGAGATATTTTCAGGTGGTTCTTCGGCTGCAGCGGCTTGTTCTCCGGGCTGTAGTCCGCAGGCTCGTTGTCAGCCCCGGCATAGACACGGAACATCGAGAAGTCGCAGGTGTGGCGGGGCCACATCCAGTTGTCGGTGTCGGCTCCGAATTTGCCTATGGAGGAAGGCGGTGCCCCGACGAAGCGGACGTCACGATATACCTTATAAATTACGAGCAGCAGCATATTGTCATTGTAGAAAGAGAAAATTTGGGCTTCGCAGTCAGGGTATTTTTCTTTGGCAGCGCTTACGAGTTCATCCTTTTTTGCTTTGATGGCATCCTGTACCCGCACATATACGTCGGTGCTGTCCCTGTAGTCTGCCTGTGCCTGTGCTTCAGCGGCTGAAACCTCTTCGGTAACATCGGTTATGCTTTCCAGGAATTTGACGGAAAGACCCTCGCAAGGCAGTTCCTCGCTGCGCCGCATAGCCCAGAACCCGTCCTGGAGATAGTTGTGTTCGATGCTGCTGAGAGCCTGGATGTATGAATATCCGCAATGGTGGTTGGTGATGAGAAGACCCTCGTCGGAAATCATTTCGCCGGTGCATCCTCCTCCGAACTGCACTATTGCATCCTTGAGGGATATTCCGTCGGCATTGTAAATCTGTTTCGGGGAGAGCTTGCATCCCATCTTTTTCATTTGGTTTGCGTTCATTTTCTCGAGCCACTGGAGCAGCCACATTCCCTCATCTGCCTTCAGGCTGAACGCCGAGCCTGCCAGGAGTGCCGCCACAAGCGACAGCGATAACAAAAATTTCTTCATATACTTTAGAATATACGTATCCTTGATTTCTGTGCCAACATTGGATGCCTCAAAGGTCAAAAGGTTAAAACAGCGTGTTTTCCAATTCCTTGACGTGGAAAGTCCGCCTGTGTTCAGGCGTGAACCCGTATCTGCGTATGGCTTCGATATGCGAAGCCGTCGGATAGCCCATATTGCTGTCCCAGCCGTATTCCGGGTATTCCTTTGCGAGAGACCTCATATAATCGTCCCTGTAGGTCTTTGCCAGCACCGAAGCCGCCGCAATGGACGCAAACCTCCCGTCTCCTTTCACGAAGGTCTTCCACGGCATCCCCTTCCACCGGTCCACCCTGTCGCAGAGCCGCCCTCCCTCATATTCCTGTACAAGCGCCGCTTCCGGCAGGAATCCCAGGTCCTTGAATTTGTTCCCGTCCACAATCAGGGACTCCGGACGCACTGCAAGCCGTGTCACCGCCCTCCACATACCCGTGATTGAGGCATTGAGTATGTTGATGCGGTCTATTTCCCCGGCACTGACCATCTCCACGGCCCAGGCAACCGCCTCCTTTTCGATTATGTCCCTGAGCAGTTCCCTGTCCTTTTCGCTCATCTGCTTGGAGTCGTTCAGAAGCGGATGGCTGAAATCTTCCGGCAATATCACGGCAGCGGCAAACACCCCTCCCGCAAGCGGTCCCCTCCCTGCCTCGTCGCATCCTGCCTCAAGTTTTCCCGCCTCATATCTGGAAGGCAGCGCTGTCTTCAATTTTGCCATAGTTTGTCAATCTTTCCGAAAATGCTTTCCAAAACAGTATTGCCTGCAAATTTATACAAAATCCGGTTTTAATGAATCTGACATTTGATATTTCTCAAATCAGACCTGCATTCCTCGAATTACTGCAAATCCATATATGGGATTTTTTTGGTATAACTTCTGAATTCACACTCGTTTTGTGCAGTATCCGGCTCAAAATGTTGTTTTTATGGATAAGTTTTATAAATTTGCGAAGATGATTTGTCGCGGCGGGACAGAACGTGAGGTTGCGGCAGTCGGAGAAAACACTTTTACACAACTATAACCAACAGACGGTAATGAAAACTTATTCCACTAAAGACATCCGTAACGTGGTACTTATCGGTAGCACAAGGTCCGGTAAGACCACGTTGTCTGAAGCTATGCTCTATGAGGGCAAAGTGATTGACAGGCGCGGCAGCGTTGAGGGCAAGAACACGGTTTCAGACAATTCCGAAATCGAACAGATCAACCAGAGATCCATCTATGCGACTCCGCTTTATGCAGAGTTTATGGACACGAAGTTCAATATCATCGACGCTCCGGGCGCTGACGACTTCGTGGGCGGAGCCATTTCCGCATTCAGGGTTTGCGACACAGCAATCCTCGTTGCCAACGCACAGCAGGGTGTCGAGGTCGGCACTGAGATTTTCGCAAGGTATGCGGACAAATACAATATGCCGGTGATTCTGGCAGTGAACCAGCTCGACGGGGACAAGGCTTCCTGGGAAGGCACTCTGGATTCTCTCAAGGAGGCATTCGGACAGAAGCCGGTCATCGTGCAGTTCCCGGTGAACGTGGGTGCGGGATTCGATGGTTTCGTGGACGTGCTCAAGATGAAGTACTACCACTTCAAGGACGAAAACGGCACACGTGAGGACCTCCCGATTCCGGAAGCATTGCAGGCGCAGGCTGAGGAACTCAGGGGAGAACTCATCGAGAGGGCTGCCGAGTTCGACGACTCTCTTATGGAAAAATACTTCGACACGGGAGAACTCACCGAGGATGAAATCCGCAAGGGTCTGGGCATAGGAATCCGCGAGCAGGCGATTTATCCGATTTTCTGTCTTTCTGCAAAGAAGGACATTGGCGTGAAGAGGCTTATGGAGTTCACCATCAGGGTGGCTGCATCCCCTGCCGAGAAGAAGGAACTCACCAAGGACGGGGCACAGGTCGAGTGCAAGGTGGATGCCCCTACCACTCTCTTCATCTACAAGACTGCCGTGGAGCAGCATCTCGGAGAAGTGGCATATTTCAAGGTGATGACAGGCAAGCTCGTCGAGGGACAGGACCTTGAGAATCCTGAGACAGGAGACAAGGAAAGGATTACCGCCATCTATGCCGTGGCTGGGAAGAAGAAGGAAAAGGTGAGCGAACTCGTGGCTGGAGACCTCGGATGTACCGTGAAGTTGCGTGCCGGCAAGACCGACGCCACCCTCGCCCAGACAGGTACGGAAACCGTCTATGAACACATCAGGTTCCCTAAGCCGAGGTACCGCACTGCCATCAAGCCTGTGGAGCAGAAGGACGACGAGAAGATGAACGAGGCTCTCAACCGCATTTCTGCCGAGGACCCTACGATAATAGTGGAATATTCTAAGGAACTCAAGCAGACCGTTCTCAAGGGTCAGGGAGAGCAGCACATCAATATCGTGAAATGGAGGCTTCGCAACGAGAACAAGATTGAAATCGAAATGTCCGCACCGAGAATCTCCTACCGTGAGACCATTACCAAGGTGTCGGCTGCGAACTACCGTCACAAGAAGCAGTCCGGCGGAGCAGGCCAGTTCGGAGAGGTACATCTTCTCATCTGCCCTATCGTGGAGGGACAGCCTATGACCAACAAGTTCAAGATTGACGGCAAGGATTTGGTTCTCAACGTGAAAGGTCAGGAATCCTTTGACCTGCCGTGGGGCGGAAAACTGGAATTCATCAACTGCGTCGTAGGTGGTGCCATTGACGCACGCTTTATGCCTGCCATCCTCAAGGGTATCAACGACAAGATGAGCGAAGGCCCTCTCACGGGTTCGCTCGCACGTGACATCAGGGTCTATGTCTATGACGGAAAGATGCACCCGGTGGATTCCAATGAAATCTCTTTCGTGCTCGCAGCCCGCAATGCCTTCAAGGAGGCGTTCCGCAGCGCAGGCCCGAAGATTATGGAGCCGAT
>JBJEJT010000040.1:0-5666 GCA_051878255.1 Candidatus Cryptobacteroides sp.
TGGTGGAAAGGGACGTACGCCAGGTGGTCTCAGCCTGCAGGAGATCCTGGAGAGGGACTATGCCGGCGGTGTAGTTGCTCAGGGCAACTTCGTAGAGACGGCGGGCTACGGACTCGGACTCGACGGCAATCTGCCAATTGTCGTAGGCAGTTTCCATTTCAAGCCAGAGTTTGCCGACCTGTACCCTGAGTTGCTCTTGCAGGTATTCCCTGTCGTTCTCGGCTTTGCGGACCTGGGTGTCAAGGCGCAGGGCCTTGCGGGAGGTCTTGCCCCAGTCGGTCAGAGGAATCTGCACGGTGGCGAAAGCGACAAGGTTCACGCGACCTTTTTCATAGAGGTTGGAGTAGCCCGTAGTCGCTCCCACTGCAATCTGCGGCAGGGCTTCGCCTATTGCCATTTTCTTCTCCAACTGTCTGGCTTGCACCTGAATGTCCAGAAGACGGTTCTCGCTCATCCCAGAAACCACCTCATCCTCATCCCTCCAATAGGACTGCGGCTCATCCGGAAGTTCCGACACACATTCCAGGGCTATGTCTTCAAGGTACGGACGCTCTTCCGTCGCAGTCGCACGGAGGGTGCTGAACGGCTGTCCTATGGTGTTGAAAAGATTCAATCTCAGGAGTTTCAGTCCGCCTTCAGCCTGTTTCCTGCCGGCTTTGAGTTCGGTCTTCCTGATTTCAAGCTGGAGCAGGTCGGTCTCCGATGCCAGGCCGGAAGCCACGGCAGCGCTCACATTGCTGTACAAGGTGTCCAGAGTGGAGTCGAGATAATCCAGGACTTCCAGTTTGTCCTGGACGGAGGCTATCTGCCACCATATTTCATCCACGTCCCGGACAGTCTTGCGTTTCTGGATGTCCCTCTGAAGCCCGGCTGCCTCTATCCCCAATCCTGCCAGACGGTTGCCATTGACGATTCTCCCGCCGGCATAAACCGGCTGCAGAGCCATCACCGAAGCCGAATAACCACGTTTGAAAGCCTCATAAGAGGTGTTGATGCCATACAATCCGGCATAATCCTCGATTTTGTTGGTCAGGTTGATTGCAGCCTCGCTCTTGCCCAGAATGTCCGAAACCCCGATTTCAATCATAGGATTCAAAGACCAGTAACCGAATGCGGAGGCGCTTACACGAGGGAAATACTCCGCGAAAGCCTCCTGTTTCTGGTAAATTGCAGCCTGCACGTCAAGTTCGGCGTTTTTCTGAGCCGCCGCATTGCTCAGAGCCATATTCCGGCAGTCCTCCAGACTCAGGCTCTGCGCAGAGGCAAAGGCAGGCACCACACAGAGAAGCGCCACGCATACCAGAGCCTTTGAAACACCGGCTGCGTCTTTCCGGCTGTCTTCCTTGCGTTCCCTTCCCCGGAATATGACCCAATAGGAAACCGGCATAATCAGGGTAATCAGGATTACGGAAAGCATAGTTCCGAAACAGATAACCACACCCATAGGCATCCAGAGCAAGTCCCCGCTGATAATCATAGGAAGCACGCCCAAAGCAGTCGTGCAGGAAGTCAGGAAAATCGGACGCATACGCCGCTTGCCAGCCTCTTCTGCCGCTTCCTTGAGTGGCACACCTTTGGCAAAGCGCAGTTCTTCCGCATATTCGAACATTATGATTCCGTTACGGACTATGATGCCGACCAGAGAAATGAGTCCCAGCACGGCGGTCATAGAAAAGTCGAGACCGAAAATCCATAGACCGAAAAAGGCTCCGAAAAGACAGAGAGTGCTCAGAACTATGGTCAGGATGGCAAGCGAAATCTTCTTGAAATGGAAAACCAGGAAGAAAAAGAGCACCAGCACCGCAGCGATGAACGAAAGCGCGATTTCCGGACCTATTGTCCTGTTCACATTGTTCAGCCCTCCGAATTCCACGCTCACGCCCTCCGGCAGGTCAAGTCCTTTCAGGAATTTCTTCACGGCACGGGTGGCAGTAGGCTGGCTCTTGCCGAAACGCATATCCGCACCTATCACGATCACAGGCTTTCCGTCCACCCGGGTCAGGGATTCCGGTTTCCATTCCGGGCTGAGCCGTGCCACCTGACGCAGAGGCACCGAAACCCCCGGTATGGACGAAGGCACCAGGGTGTTGGCTATGTTTTCATAATCCGCCCCCTTGCCGTAATTTTCCGAATAGAGATTGACAGGGATGACAGTTTCGCCCTCCCTGATGCTGCTCAGTGGGAATGCCCCCATTTCTCCGGTCAGGGACAGGTTCATCAGGGTACGGTTCACGCCCATACGCAGCGCCTCGTCTTCGTCGAGTTCAACCGCAATCGAGGAAACGAGGTTGTCCGCGTCGGAGTGTACCCATTTCAGCATATCCAGCCCTGCCATATAATTCTTTATGGTGTCTGCCACGATCAGCATCTGCCCGTAGTCTTCTCCGAGGACTTTCACTTCGACCGGCGAGGACACACCTTGATAGTCCATCTGCTTGAAATGCACCACTGCCTCCGGGAACCAATGTTCGTAGCGGGACTCCATCTCCCTGAGGAAAGATTCGGTCGCCTTGTTGGACTTGGTGTTCACAATGAGCTGAGCCACGTTCGGACCTGGGAGTATAGGGGAATAGGTGGCGTGGAAGCGAGGGGTTCCGGTGCCTATGAACTCTGTCACGGAGGTTACGCGACGGTCCTGGCGCAAAAGTGTCGCCATTGAATCGGCTACGGCGGTGGTCCGCGCAAGGTCAGCCGACGGGTCGAGATAGATTTCCACCGCGAAGACAGGACGTGCAGCCATAGGCATAAGCTGGATATTCATACGGGAGAACATCAGCAGACCCAGACCGATGGCAGCGACTCCGGACAGGATGGTGAGGACCGGATGACGGAAACACTTGCCCTGGATGTAGTCGTAACCTTTCTGGAGGGCATCGAAAAGGCGGTCCTGCATACGGGTGATGAAATTGTCCCGGCTGCTCTTGGTCGAGGTGATGAATTTCACTTCCAGGGACGGAACCACCAGCACCGCATAGGCGAGGGATGCCATAAGGGCGAAAGCGATCACATAAGGGAATGTCTTCACGAAATCTCCGAGATAGCCGGTAATGATGCCGGTCATAGGGAAGAACATCGCGCTGATTGCCACCGTCGCCATAAGCATAGGCATAAAGAGTTCCTGGGCACTCGCACAGGCGGCGTCCACACGAGAGAGCCCCCGTCCGAGTTTGTCCATATAGCCGTCCATAGTGATGATGGAATCGTCCACTATCATTCCCAGGACCACGATCAGGGCTGCAAGGGAAACCGTATTCAGACATATCCCGAAAAGGTACATACAAGCCAGGGCTATGGCAGTGCAGACCGGCACTCCGGATGAGGCGATGAGCGCGGAACGCATAGGGAAGAGCAGGAGCATCACCAGAATCACCACGAGCATAGAAATCAGCAGGTCCCTCAGGAAAGACCATACGGAATCGCCCACCACTTTCGGCTGGTCCGTAATGCGGGAGACTTTCAGGCTTTCGGGGGCGTCCGCGATGAAGTCAGCAAGCACCTTGTCCACTTCTTTTCCGAATGCCACGATGTTGTTGTCCGGGAGCATCTCTATGGAGAGCACCAGGGCGGTGTGTCCGTTGTAGGTCACAAGTGAAGACGGCTCCTTGCACCTGCGTTCTATGCGTGCCACATCCTTGAGCCTGAGCACCTGCCCCTCGTTGGAAGCCCAGACGATCTTGTTTTCCAGCTCCTGCTGGTCGTTCACCGTCTTTTTCACGTGGACGGGGGAGGCGGCGTAACCGGTGCTGAACTTGCCTCCGAGCATCTGCATCGCGGAGGTCTGGTAATCGAGGGCGAGGGAGGACGGGGATATGCCGTAGGCGGCAAGACGGTCCCGGTCCACAATGACGGCTATTTCCTCTTCCTGTTCCCCGAGAATCTTTGCGTTGGCAAGCGTAGGGATGG
This sequence comes from Candidatus Cryptobacteroides sp., assembly GCA_051878255.1. GTDB lineage: Bacteria > Bacteroidota > Bacteroidia > Bacteroidales > UBA932 > Cryptobacteroides. Next base: position 3,904 of record JBJEJT010000040.1, read on the forward strand.
TACGCAGCCTGCGGGCAAGGTCGTCGGCATATTCTTTCATCTCGGCAGGTCCCTTGTCGGAGGATTCCATTGCGATGAGCACCGAAGTGATGTCGCTGAAATCATCCATCGCCACGATGGCGAGCACGCCCGGAGGGAGGGTCTGCTTGAAATTCTGCAACCTCAGGCGGATTTTGGACCAGACTTCATTCTTCTTGGAGGCTGGGGTGTTCAGGTCAGTATAGACATAGCAGATGCCGTCGCGGCTTACCACTTTCGTAGCCCCCCTGTTGATTTCCTGCGTAGAGAACAGGAGTTCCTCAAGGGGCTTTCCCACTTCCCTCTCGACTTCATACACGTCGGCTCCGGGATAGACAGCCGCAATGAGCCCCTGCTTGATTTCAAAGGTCGGGAACTCGTCCTTGTTCATATACTGCAACCCCACGATGCCGGCGATGATGAGCAGCGCCAGTATCAGACGGACTATGTTCTTGTATTTGATGGCTCCAAGCACTATCCTCGAAGTCAGACCCTTGTGTTCCATACGCCTGTCATTCATTTGATGGAACAGCCTCGACCTTCATTCCCGTGCTGACTTTGGACATCCCATTGGTAATTATCCTGTCGCCTTCCTCCAGACCGGAGGTCACGACTATGCCGTTGCCGGAAAAGCCTCCGGTGGAGATATATTTCTTCGCCACGGTCTCCGACGGGGTGACGGTCCACAGGTACCTGCCGTCTTTGTCGCTGCGCACTGCCGAGGATGGAACGACAACATTCTTTCCGGAGGCAGGGGAACGGAAGCGCACCTTGCCTATCATTCCGGGCATCAGCCCCTCCATAGGGACGCTGAGTTTCAGACGACATTCATAATTGTGGGAAACCGCTGACGCGGATACGCCTTTGCTGACGATTGTGGCAGGGAAAGAGTCCTCAGAAAGCGCAGGCACGGTCACATAAGCCCTGCTCCCGACCTTGAGAGAGGCTATTTCGGTCTCCGGAACCGGAATCGAGATTTCGAGACTGCCCAAGTCCACCAGCCTGACGAGAGGCTGGGCTATGGATAGTTCTTCCCCGCACTCCGCCATAATGTCACTCACAGTGCCGGCAAACGGGGCTTTCACCGTACAGTCTTCGCGTGCCTTGGCGGAAGCATTGTAGGTGGCTGTGGCTTTTGCCAGGGCTGTCTCCACTTCCACCACCTTGATAGCCGGCACGCTGCCGTTGTCCTTGACCTGCTGCAGGCGGTCGTATCCGTCGCGTGCCTGCCTCAGAGTTGCCTCCGATGCCGAGAATGTGCTTTCCACTGTTTCAGAATACAACTGGGCAAGAGCCTGTCCCTCAGCCACTCTCTGTCCTTTGCGGACATCACAGCTGACAAGTTTCGCCGGGAAAGGAGCCGTGAGCACCACTTCCTTAGAGGCAGCCACCTTGCCGGTATAGGTCCTTGTCAGATCCGTTTCCGAAGCGGAAACCGTGACCACCCCCACCCTGACCGGTGCCTTGACCTCTTTCTTTTTGACATTGCCGCTGCAGGAAACCATTGCCGCCAGCGCGAGTGCAGACAGGAGGCTGCGTGTCAATCTTCCTATCGTCTCCATATCATTCGTTGGTTTTAGCGACACACTTGACTTCAGAAGAAACTATGGAATAGTCATTCAGTACAGTACTGCCGGAGCCGACATATTTCAAATCGAAAATTATAAGGTCATCGTGCATAGCGGCGGTTCCGGTGACAGTCACTTCCATAGTCACGCTTCTCGAACCGTCCGCGATTGTAAGCA
>JBJEJT010000041.1:0-5658 GCA_051878255.1 Candidatus Cryptobacteroides sp.
AATATGAACCGGAAAGATTTTCAAAGATGATACAAGTTATTTTTTGAGGATTACTTAGTCGGCATCTTCGGAGGGTTCGATGTGCAGGGAGATCTGGGTCTGTCCGCCGAGCTTGTCCTTGAGTGCCACTTCTATCCTCGTGCATATATCGTGCGCCCTTTCCACGGTCTCGTCAGGATTCACGACCACGTGCGCTTCCATAATGACCGAGGGACCGTTGCGCCTGGTCTTGAGGTCGTGGGCACTGATGACCCCGTCCACCGAGGCGATGGTCTCCATTATGCCGTTTTCCACATCTTCCGGCAGGGAGACTTCCAGCAGGTCCTGAATTGAAGGCACTGCCATCTTCACACCCACCACTATAATCATTATGCCTATGATGCAGGATGCCAGAGGGTCGAGTATGACCCATTTTTCTCCAAGGAGCATCGCTGCCCCGATAGCCAGGAAAGACCCTACGGAAGAAAGGGCGTCTGAACGGTGGTGCCAGGCATTGGCTATGGTGGCTGGACTGTTCTCATCCCTGCCTGTACGGGCAGTCACCTGATAGAGGATTTCCTTGGAGACTATGGAAATGAATGCCGCTGCCAGGGCTATCCAACCGGGAGTCTGGACTTCGGCACCCCTGATTATGCCTATGGCGGACTCGACGCCGTCCGCTATCAGCTTGCCTGCCACCACGAGCAGCATAACGGCAACCAGCAGCGTGGCGAAAGTCTCATATTTGCCGTGCCCGAAGTCGTGGTCCTTGTCCCGACCCTTTGAAGATATGTGGATGGATGCCAGGACGACAATATCACTCAGCAAGTCCGAAAAGGAGTGGACACCGTCAGCAAGCATTGCGGCGCTGTGCCCGACGAATCCTGCCAGAATCTTTCCGACGGAAAGCAAGGCGTTTACCACCGAGCCCCACAGGGTGACACGGGTAATTCTCTTCTCGCGGCGGATTGAATTTGCATCCGAATCTGCCGCAGCTTTGATTTTTCCTGATTTCATTGGATAGAGGTTATTTGCAACGGATTTCCCTGAAGAACTCCGGTCGATGATAGTCCGGGGATGGAGTCTGTATCGGGAACAGAGTTATGTAGTGCGGACAGGACAATCCGTCTCCGCATTTGTAGAAATTACCTTTGAGGGAGGCTCCCTGCCAACTCTTGAGATTCTCGGCAAACAGCGCACTGCAAGGTATCGCCACCCTGAGGCTCCAGCGGTTGTCCCCTGAGATTTCGCTGAAAGGCTTGCAGCCGTAGGTGGATGAGGCAAGCACGGAATCCAGGACGGCGACAGGGGCTGGGGAGGCATCCCTGCGTCCGGTACGGCGGGACATACTCAAGGTGCCTATGGCGTTCCACTCGAAATTGTAGTAGTGGTCCGAGCCCTCCGGCATTACGAAAAATTCCACACAGCTGTCTTCATACACATCGCATCCGTTGCGGGTTTCGAGCGCACGTGTACACTTCTCAGCCACCGTATATTCGAGAAAAAGGTGGGTGTCGTTGTGAAAGGCACGCACGTCCACTGCAGGACGGTAGGGAAACTCGTCCGCCCAGTTCAGGCAATCGAGGGAAAAGGGACGCAGCCCGGAGAATACCCCATCTTCAAGTATGAGTCTGTGCGCCGGAGTTCCGACACCAAGTCGTGGAATTTCAATCATTTTCAAAACTGTTGGCATTGAGGCACAGGCAAGTTTTTGCCTGATTTTTGCTATTCTGTATCAAACGGTTTGTAAAGTTAGCAAACTGTTTTGAAACACCAACACTAACAACAACAATTATGGAACTGAAAATCTACAGATGCCGTCATTGCGGCAACATTGTCATCCATCTCCATTCCAGCGGCGTTCCCGTTGTCTGCTGCGGTGAAAAAATGGAAAAATTGGTTCCAAACACCACAGATGCGTCATTGGAGAAACACGTTCCGGAAGTCAGCCATCTGGCAGACCTTGTGAAAGTGAGCGTAGGCAGCGTCCTGCACCCAATGACCGAAGAGCACCACATCGAATGGATTGCCCTCGCAAGCGAGGAAGGAGTACAGATCAAATGGCTCAAGCCGGGAGATGCCCCTATCGCAGAGTTCAGGCTCACTGACAAGGAAAGCATAGTGGACGTTTACGAATACTGCAATCTCCACGGGCTCTGGAAGAAAGAAGTCTTCACAGTCTAAATCAGGTTTGCCAGCGCTATTGCAGTCATAGCCTCCACGATTACGGGAGTGCGCAGGGCAAAACAAGTATCGTGACGGCCGCGGGCGGAAAGTTCAGTCATTTCCCCGCGGCTGAAATCGTAGGTGCGCTGTGCCTTGTGTATGGTTGAAGTGGGTTTGAATGCGACCCTGAATTTCAGCGGAGCCCCGTTGGTAAGTCCTCCGTTCACTCCCCCGGCACCGTTCTTCGCCGGCTTCCCGTCCGGTCCGAATGGGTCGTTATGTTCCGAACCCCGCATTGCCGATGCCGCAAAGCCGTCCCCGAACTCCACTCCCCGTACTCCAGGTATTGAAAAAATGAGGTGGGAAACCACCGATTCGACTGAATCGAAATACGGTTCGCCCAAGCCTACGGGCAGACCTTCCGCCACACATTCCACAACCCCTCCGAGCGAATCGCCGTCTGCCACCGCCCCGTCTATGAGTTCCTGCCAACGGGACTCGTCATCCGAGCCTCCAATGCTGACGAGACGGGCATTTATCGACACGTCGGGATATGCCGCATACAGCATTTTCTTTGCAACTGCTCCCGCTGCCACAATCACCAGGGTAACCCTGCCGGAAAATATGCCGCCCCCGGTGAATGATGGGAATTCCCTCGCCCCCTCCACTCCATAACGGGCAGGATGGGTGACGTAGTCCACGTGTCCAGGACGGGGAACGGATTCGAACTGGGAATAATCTCCCGGACGGGTGTTGGCATTGCGGAACTCTATCGTCAGCGGACCTCCGGTGGTCATTCCATCAGCAACTCCTTCTGTGATAAAGGGTTCATCAGCCTCTATACGGGGTGTCGTGCCCTTTGCCCCGGGTTTGCGACGGGCTATGTCCGCTTCAAGATCAGTCTTGCCGAGGGGCAGTCCTGCCGGCACTCCTTCCATTCTGACGCCCATCAGCGGGTCGTGGGAGCCGCCAAAGACAGTTATTCTGATATTGTTTCCGAAAGTGTTGTGCATATCGCTGAATCTTCAAAATCTTCTACAAAGCCGGGGAAGGATTTGGCGACACATCCGAGGTCATCGATTTCCACCGGCGAATCAGCTCCGAGAGATGCCACCTCCAATGCCATTACCATCCTGTGGTCGTGATGGGAAGTGAACTGACCTCCCCTGAGCAGCCGACGGTTCAGCACACGCCATTGGAGTGAATGTCCCACAATTTCCATAACATCCTGTCCCATATCCACTTTTACCTCCACACCCATCTTTGTGAGCATCTCGGCAATGGCAGCGGCACGGTCGCTTTCCTTGTGGGCGAGACGTCCAACTCCGTACAGACGGCTGCGTCCCTGGCAGAATGCGGCAAGCACAGCCACGACCGGGAACAGGTCGGGACAGTGGGAAAGGTCGGTGTCGAAAGCGAGCAGGGGCGACTGGTTCACGTGGATTTCGCCCTCGTCGCCGTCAAGCTGGGTTATGCTGGCTCCGGCTGCCATAAGCACGTCCATAATGGCAAGGTCTGCCTGGACGGATGCGGTGTTCAGACCGTCCACACAGGCTTTTCCGAACACAGCTCCTGCCACGAGGAAAGGCACGGCTGCGCTCCAGTCCCCCTCGAGGTCCATATCTGCCGCCCTGTATTTCTGACCTGCCCTAACCTTGAATATCATCTCGGTACAGAGGGACCAGTCTCCGTCGGAAGCGAGGAAATCGCGGTCTCCGAGCATTTCATTGGAAATCTTGATGCCGAATTTGGAAAGCACGTCGGCAGTCATAAAAGTATAGGGTATGCTCTTGGGGTTCTCCACCAGCAAGGACATATTCCTTTGGGCGAGAGGCATAGCCATCAGGAGTCCGGACACCAGCTGGGAGCCGTTCTCTCCCGATATTTCAGCATTTGCGGCGTTGAGATGCCCCCTGACCGTCACCGGAACGGTCTCGTCCACTGATTCCACCTCAACCCCGAATTCGGTCATTATGTCCCTTAACCCGGCGAGCTTGCGTCCTTTCAGGGTTTTTTGTCCGTCTATGGTAACTGGACCTGCGGCAAGTTCGGATGCCACCGGTATCATTAGCCGTGTCAGCAATCCCGACTCTCCCACATTGAGGCTTGCCAGGCGCCCGAGGCATCCTTCGGTGGCTCCTATGCCCTCGATTTCGAGAACAGTGTCGTCGCCTGCCTGCCTCTTTGTAACCGTTGCACCCAGAGCCCGGGCAACGGCGATGGAGGATTCAGAGTCTTCACAGGGGGTGTAACGACGGAGTACCGACTTGCCTCCAGCAAGGGCTGCCGCTATGACTGCACGCTGCACATAACTTTTGGAGGACGGCACGAGGACGTCTGCGTCAAAGGTTTTCAGCCCCTGTTCGAGCCTGGCCTGCATATCCTCAGCCAACCATTGTCCCGGGGCAGCGACCTCTGCTCCCGTCAGGGCGGCATAGGTAAAAGGGGCTCCCTTGCCAAGACAATCCAGGCGGGACTCGCGACCGGCATCGCCCATACAGAAAGCTATCAGCCTGCCTTCGGTGGTCTCCGGGGTCTGCTCTTTCTTCCCTGTGGGGTTCCGGGTGAAAATGGACGGGTCATCATAGAGGGAAAGGACGTTCTGGACATCGGCATCCGTATGTGCAGTCGTGGCGATTTTCACTATGTCGGCACCGTGATAGACGCATTTCTCGACCACGGCTTTCAGGGCCTGAACCGAATCTGTCCCCTTGAAGTCGTGAAAGGACCTTATGAGCAGGGTCCCGTTTTCCTGACAGGATTTCTTGAGCCTCTTGAGCATTTCTTTCGGAGCTTCGATTTCCAGGTCCACATAGTTCGCTCCGGCTTCGACTGCCCTGGACAGACGTTGCTCGCAATACAGGGCGACGGCTACCTCACTCATTTCCGGATGGGTTCCGGCGACTTCGGACAGGCGGCAGGTAGCCACCAGGGGTATTTCGGCAGTCGAGAAAAGTTCATCTATGTCATCGAGGTCCAACGGACAGGAGTCGAGACGTATTTCTGCCATACGACAAGTGTCCATTGCCTGAATGAGTTCGTCCAAGTTTTTGTTTTGCAGTACCGTACAAACCATATTTCTGTATTTATCTGTTCTATTCCGCAGGGCGTGATGCCCGTTTTCACATTCCGCAGACCCGGGCCACTTCCAGTGGCAGGATTTCCACCTCCCCCGGTCTTTTCAGCAGCACGAATGAGACTTTCCCGTCCCCGGCTTTCTTGTCTTTCGCCATAGCATCTGCCATTTCGGACAAAGACCAGGGACATTCCGTCGGGAGCCCGGTCGCGATGAAATCCCGTCGTATTCCCTCAGCCAGCCCCGGTTCGGTCTGTGTCACCTTTTCCGACAATTCCGCCGCGAGGACGATGCCCACTGCCACGGCATTTCCGTGAGACCAGGTTCCTGCGGAGAGTTTCTCTATTGCGTGGGCGAAAGTATGTCCCAGATTCAGCACTTTCCTGATACCGTGCTCATCGGGGTCCTGAGCCACTATGTCTGCCTTTATCTGCGCG
>JBJEJT010000042.1:0-3893 GCA_051878255.1 Candidatus Cryptobacteroides sp.
TGATTACCGCCTTGTCGGAAAAAATTGTACTGATATAATCATCCCGCTTGAGGGCAAAGGCTGTCCTGTAGTTCTCCATAAAATTGATCAGCGTCAATTTATATAGATTCTGCCAATCCTTTTTCAAGATATCCTTCACAGAAACACTGCTCAAGGCAAAGCTCAGATATGAGACTTTTCCCGATTGCTTCTCAAAATAGAACACCAGACTTTCCGTAAACTTGCGGCTGTTGTTCGGAAAATCAAACTGCATCGGAAGGCTGCGATACTGGATTTCTCCGTCATATTCTATGCAGGATGGCTCCGGAACCCCCAAAACCCTTGCCCTGCCATATTTTACCAGACGTGTAAACACATTCCATCCTGCATCGGTAAAAAGACCCCGCACAGATTCATAGTCTCCGGTACCTATGGCATCGGCAATGGACTTTACAGTCTTTTTGTAAGGGGTGACATCCTGTACCTTGAATATATCCTCACCGGTTCCCAAATCTGCAATATCAAGCATTCCGTCATTGGCAGAAACTTCAACATTCCGCTTTTCTGCTTTTGCCGGCTGCCTCTTTCCCGGCTTGTTCCTGCCGGAAAGTTTTATCCCGGTGAAATATGAATCCGGAAAAGAAATCGGAGACATCAATTCCATCACAGTCTTCAATTCCGAATCTATCGAAGCCTCATTTTCGTAAGAATACTCCACCTTGACATCCACTTTGTCAGACGCACTGTTCAGCCTCAGTTCCAGCGGGCCCTTTCCATCCTTGGCAGAAGTTACGGCACTCCAGCTTATCCCGTCCCAATAGCTGTAATCCAGCGATGCAACCGGAATGTCTTTCCATTTGACTTCCATCACCGCCAGAGATTTGTCTTCGGACACATATCCTCCAAAACTGAATTTCAAATCCCTGAAGATGGCATCTATTCTCTCCGATGCCAGGACAATCGTCGAGACCTCTGCTCCGGCAGTACCATACCTGCATTTGTGGGAAGATGGTCTCTGAAGAGTGGAGCACAGCTGAAGAGCCCAGTAGTAATACTTCAAGGCCGTGTCAAAGCGCAATTCCGATTCCGCCTTTTCGGCGACCTTGACCATTTCAGTAATTTTCTGCTCCCTTTCCCGGAAAGCCTTTTCTATCTCTGATATATGGATATAACGGAGCACCCGGAACTTTCGCGGACCATTGTCCAGAACAAGTTTCCTGCAATTGGTCAATGTGGCTGAGGACCAAGTGTTTACTACCGCTGATATTTCCCGTTTTTCACTGCTGCCTTTCTGGATGTCCATACTGAAATCAGAAGTAACCTTCACGGCTATCTGTTCTGTTATGGCAGACAACGCAGCCTTGTCAGCCTCCGCGGCACTGTTGCCGGAAGCTTCGCCCCAGATATAACTGGGATTTCCCACAATATCCTTGCGGGTTTGAGACCGGAGCTGACCGGCAGACAAGAGTGAGAGCAGTGAAAAAATCAGAAACAGTTTTTTCATAGGCAAGTCATCGTGAGAGAAAATTATCTTCCTCTCTCCTGCTTGAATTTATCAAATTCCTCTCTCAAAGAGTTTTCAAATTCCTGACGGTGGAAATCGATCGTCATCTTTTCTTCTTCTGACACGAGAGACTTGATTCTTGAATTGCCTGAAATGTAATTGGCCAATGTTTCAGAATCAACCTCCACGCAGCAATATACGGTGTAAGTACCATTTGGATTTTTGTCTACGAGAGATTTGACAACCCTGGCACCCTGCAGAATTTCTTCAGCTATCTCCTTTATTTCACCTTCATCCCTTTTCTCTGCATCCTTATCGCTTCTTTCTGTTTTTTCAGCATTATAGGATTCAGCACCGTATTTCCCTTTATAGAGCTTAATTGCAGATGTCACCTTCCCTGCAACAGTAGCAGCGATATCACTGCGGGCTATAGCAGATGCTGCCTTGTATGCAAACCATTCTTCCGTGTCCTCGTAAGTTCCAAATCCCCTCAAGACACCCTTTGGCGCAGCTTCGGCATAGTCTCTGACAATCTGGCTTGAGGATTTCGGGGTCTCGACAGGCTTTGAAGTCTCGGTAACCGTCTGTGAAACCTTCTTTGAGGAGCCACAGGCAAAAAGCAGCGGAAGTATTGCTGCAAGGACAGCAAAATGAATCAATCTTTTCATAATACAGTTTTTATAATGTTATTGATAATTAGGCTCTCTGACCTTTGAATATCTATTCCTATAATGTGCTTTTGGACTTTATTATCATATATGATAATCAATTTGCAAAATTATTGATTTTTCTTTGTTCAACAAACATTTCATATAAAAATTGGTTTTGTCTGTCGCGAGATTGTCAGAATGAACGAAAACGAGATATATATCCACATAGGAAACAGAATCCGAGAATTCCGTTTGGCAAAGGGTATTACTCAACAGGAACTGGCAGACAAATGCGACCTGGAAATTCCGAATCTCTCAAGAATAGAAAACGGGCGGACAAACCCCACCGTCAAGACTCTTTTTATCATCTGCAAGGCTCTTGAAATTCATATGCGTGACCTGTTTACCTTGCTGTAGAATTATTCAGAAACGAGATTGTCCACAAAATTACCTATTGTATATACCGGAATGGGAGACTGCTGAAAATCCGTAACATTTCTGGATATGATAAAATTGCAATTATTGGCAATCGCACAGGCAATCTGCAAGTTGTCTTCGAAATCTTTTCCGGGGAAATGTATGGCTTCATCAACACAGCTTGCATCCATTGGAAGAACCTCAAAAGCCTTCACATATTGTTTCAAAATACGTCTGATTTCTGTTGAAGGAACTATTTTTCTTAAAACATATGCTATATTCGCAATAGTTAGAATAGACGTATAATTCCGGATTTCGCCTAACCTTCCCAGTTCCATCAGCACTTGCATATCCTTACTGCCTTCACGATCAAGAATCGCATCAAGCAAGGCATTTGTGTCGTAAAAGACTTTTGTCATTTTGAAAGAATATAAGCTAATCTGTCATCCTCTTCAAGCATACGGTCCGTTATTTCAAGTTTTGCTATTCCGCACAATGTTTTGACTTCATCAGAAATCTCTGTAGGAATTTTTACTTTCGGAAACTCGTCTTGAGATGACAAATCCTTGGTTAGCAGCATCACAACATAACTATTGAAACTTTGCTTTTGAGCACTGGCTCTTGCTTTTGCCTTTTTCATCAAAGCATTGTCTATCCTCAAAATTGTTTGAACCCTTTCCATAACATTGCAGCACTTAAGAATACTTCACACTGCAAATATACAAAAATGATATCAATTCACAAGAGTGATATCATAAATATTCATTTGAGATGTATATCGTCTGAGATATGGACTAGACAGCAAAGAGGCCCTGGGTTGCACCGGTGTAGGATATCAGGTCGGCGGGAGAGAGTTGGAGCTGGAGTCCGCGGATGCCGGCGCTGATGAAGATACTGTCGTAGTCCAGGGCTGTTTCGTGGATGTAGGTCGGAAATTTCTTCTTCATCCCGATTGGGGAGCAACCTCCTCTGATATAACCGGTTACTGACAGGAGGTCTTTCATCGGTATCATTTCGACTTTCTTGTTTCCGGAGGCTTTGGCGAGGTACTTGAGGTCGATTTCGGTGTTGCCGGGGACTACGCAGACTATGTACCCGGATTTGTCTCCGTGCAGGACGAGGGTCTTGAATACTCTCTCGATTGGCTCTCCGAGGCTTTCGGCGACGTGGGATGCGGCGAGGTCGTTTTCATCGTATTCGTATGGGATGAGAGCATAGGCGATTCCGGCACGGTCGAGCAACCTTGCGGCATTTGTTTTTTCTATTCCTTTTTTGGGCATATCAGATATTTGTTCAAAAATAAGACAAAATCCAGACATAAAAAAGATATAGGGGTGTCACGC
>JBJEJT010000042.1:3993-5656 GCA_051878255.1 Candidatus Cryptobacteroides sp.
AGTGACGGGGGTTAAAAGCCTGGGGCCACAAAAAAACCTCCGCGAATTGCGGAGGACGGAGCGCAGCGACTTAAGGGGTCTGGGGAATTAGGTCCCCAGTCCCCCATAGGGGTGTCACGCAGTGACGGGGGTTAAAAGCCTGGGGCCACAAAAAAACCTCCGCGAATTGCGGAGGTTTTCTTGTGGTCCCAGCAGGGCATGATCCTGCGACCCCCTGATTATGAGTCAGGTGCTACTAACCAACTGAGCTATGGGACCATTTTTTGTGTATTTCAGACCATCTGCGGCGTCAGGACTACGCATCGGCTGGCGGTCACAACCATTAGGTTGCTCCCTTCACCCGAGCTTGCCTTCCTTGCATCTGACCTAAAATCCACAAAAAATACATTGCGATCATAAATCAAATGCTCGGCTGAATCAGGACTACGCATCAGCTGGCGGATTCAATACACAATTCAAAGAGCGATAAAAAGTGAAGCCGCCGTTTCAGACGGCTTCACAAAGGTATGAAATAAATTTCAATTACGAAATTTTTCAGCCACAGACTTTAATCTCGACCTCAACGCCGCTTGGAAGCTCAAGTTTCATAAGAGCATCCACGGTTTTCTGAGTGGAATCGTAAATGTCGAGGAGACGGCAGTAGGAATTGAGTTCGAACTGCTCGCGAGCCTTCTTGTTCACGAAAGTCGAGCGATTGACAGTAAATATCTTCTTGTTGGTTGGAAGCGGAATAGGACCGTTCACACGAGCACCCGTAGAAGAAACTGTCTCAACGATCTTCTTTGCTGACTTATCAATCAGCATATGATCGAATGACTTGAGTTTAATTCTTATTTTTTGGCTCATATACTTATCTATATACCAATTAAACTTTCAATATTATTCCTCGTCAGGAGCTTTGTAACCAGACTTCTCGATAATCTCTTTCGCCAGGTTCGCAGGCACTTCTGCGTAGTGGTCGAAAGTCATTGTGCTGGTTGCACGTCCGGATGAGATTGTACGGAGAACGGTCACATAGCCGAACTGCTCGGCAAGCGGAACATAAGCCTTCACGATTCTTGCTCCAACGGTAGAATCCATTGCGGTAACCTGTCCGCGGCGACGGTTGAGGTCACCCACGATGTCACCCATATAGTCTTCCGGAGTCACAACCTCAAGGCTCATAATAGGTTCGAGGAGAACCGGCTTAGCCTTAGGGCAGGCGTGACGGAATGCCATACGCGCACAGATTTCAAATGAGAGCTGGTCTGAATCGACAGGGTGGAATGAACCGTCCTTGAGGGTAACCTTGAGGGAAGGAACTTCGTAACCGGCGAGAACACCGTTTGCCATTGCTGACTTGAAGCCCTTTTCAACTGAAGGAATGAACTCCTTAGGAACGTTACCGCCCTTGACCTCGTCCACGAACTGGAGACCTGTCTGACCTTCTTCTGCAGGACCGATTTCAACGATGATGTCTGCAAACTTACCACGTCCACCAGACTGCTTCTTGAACACCTCACGGTGCTGGACTGTCTGGGTGATGGCCTCTTTGTAATTAACCTGAGGCGCACCCTGGTTGATGTCCACACCGAACTCGCGACGCAGACGGTCGATGATGATATCCAAGTGAAGCTCACCCATACCGCTGATGACGGTCTGGCCGGTCTCGTGGTCTGACTTG
>JBJEJT010000043.1:0-5643 GCA_051878255.1 Candidatus Cryptobacteroides sp.
TGAGGTAAGAGGTGCTGACGCGGTTGAACTGTGAATTCTTTTCCGGAGAGTGCCCGGTGAAGGCATAGTATCCTGAAATCCATTCCAGGGACTGGTCATACGGGTCGGTATAATCCCCTGCCGGATGCCACCTGTCGGTGAACTGCTGCAATGCGCCGCCTCCGTTGGAACCCCATATCGAGTAGAGAGGCTCGTCATACATATAGGAACCCAATGCCGAGCCTTGGAACAGGATGCTGAAATCCAGACCTTTCCAAGAGAAGTTGAAATCGAGAGAGTAGTTCATCCAGGGAGTCTGGTCGTATGCGTAAGGATGCTCGTCAAGGCTGTTTATTTCTCCGTCTCCGTTCCAGTCGAGGTATTTGTAGTCTCCGGGGAGCAGATTGTTTTCCTTGTAGATGTCATAAGACCAGATGTCTTCCCAACTTTCATATCTGCCGGCTGATTCATAACCGAACTGGATGCCCTGGTACCGGTTTGTCAGGTTGTCGTTTCTCCATCTCTCGTAGGAGTTGCCATAGGGACCCTGTCCATAGGCTTTGAGATTCTGCTTTCTCGTTATGGTGACAATGCCTTTGAGCCCGTAGGAGAAATCCCCGACCTTGTGCCTGTGCGAAAGTTCCAGTTCCAGTCCGAGATTGCGGTCGCTGTTGAGGTTCTCCACGGGAGCACTGGAGCCCACCACCGTCGGAAGCGACGAACTGTTCTGTCCGAAGACCCCTTCCCTGCGTCTGTCGAAATAGTCGAAAGACAGACCGAGCATACCGTTCCAGGCTTCAAAGTCAAGTCCTATGTCGAATGTCTTGGAAGTGAGCCAGGTTATGTTTGTGTTCGGGAGGGGAGTGGTGTTTACTCCGAATACGAGTTCGTTGTTCAGAAGATATGCCGGTGCATAGGAATTGAAATATCCGTTTTCCGCATTGTTGCCGGTTGCGGGATAGACATATCCGGAAATCCATTCGTAATCCAGACCGCTGTCATCTCCAAGGGATCCGTAACTTGCTCTGATTTTCAGCTGATTGATTACTGATGAGATGTTGCTGTTCTTGAAAAACGGTTCTTCCGAGATTCTCCATCCGACAGATGCAGAAGGGAAGAAACCCCACTGGTGCCCGGGAGCGAATTTGGAGGACCCGTCGTATCTGAACTGAAATTCGGCTATGTAGCGGTTGTCGAAAGAGTAATTCGCCCTTCCGATGATTGCCTGATACGAAATTTTGTAAAAGGAGTCTATATTCCCGTTGATGTCCACGAAAGTGGATTCCGTCTTGTCTTTCAGGGCAGTGAAATAAGGAGAACTGAATGCGAGGTCTCCCATAAGGTAATAGTTGTCCCCATCCCTGCGCTGCGCCTCATAGCCGATCGTGGCACTCACGGAATGGCGTCCTGCGAATGTCCGGTCATAACTCAGGAGAATCTGTCCAAGCATTTGTTGCTTTGTGTAATTCTCTCTCGTGAGACGGTCAGAATGGTCAGGAAATTCCTTTGCGACGAGTTCTCCCGTCAATTCATCCTTCGCATAGAGATTATATGACTTGCGGAAAAACTCATTGTCGTCATAGATATAGTCATAACTTGCCATTCCTTTGATTTTCAGACCTTTCAGTGCATCAGTTATGCTTCCGAAGTCATATTCGAGCGATGCTGAACCCTGAAACTGACGCTTGTTGTACCTCTTGTACCCGGAAATCTCCTTTGTCATCATAGCGACAGTGTTCTGCATCAAGTCCAATCCCTCATAATTCAGGATTCCGTCATAACCGTCCACATAGGCAGGGAAAAGCACTCCCTGTTTCCAAAGGTTGCGTATCAGCGTGACCGCGTCTGAATCAGGGGTGTTTCTTTTGTCAAACATACCGCTGATGTTTGCATTGAAATTGAGTCCTTTTGCTATTTCGGCATCCAGACGTGCCCTGAGGTTGTATTTGGAATAGTTGAGGTCCCTGCTTCGGAAAAAGCCTTCCTGGTACAGATAGCCCATACTGACATAATACTGGCATTTCTCGGAACCTCCGGATATGCTCAAGTCGTGCTGTGTCTGCGGAGACATTTTCGAGAATACCAGGGAGTTCCAGTCTGCCGCCGTCAGTTCCCCGTTCCTGTATTTTTCGATGAACTCTTCCGTAAAGGTGCGTGAACCGCTTCCGTCCGACTTGTTCAATGCCATTTCATTGTAGAGTGTCATAGCATCTACAGGACCTGCCAATTCCGGCATAGTGGACGGCATCTGGAATGTGAATGAACCGTTGTAGTTCACAGAAGCCTTGCTTTCTCCCCCTTTCTTCGTCGTGACCAGGATGACTCCGTTTCCTCCCCGGACTCCATAGATGGCGGCAGACGCATCCTTGAGCACGGAGATGTTTTCGATGTCGTTGGCATTGAGTCTCTGGAAATCAGCCATTTCTCTCGGAACTCCGTCAATTACCACAAGAGGGGATCCCAATCCACGGATGTCCAGAGAATTGCTATATGTACCCGGTTCGGCGCTCTTTTGCCAGACTCTCACACCTGCCACTTTTCCGGTAAGCATATTCTGTGGGTTTTCACTCTTTGTCTTTATCAGATTGCCGCTGTCGATTCCGGAAACGGCTCCGGTAAGCGACCCTCTTTTCTGTGTACCGTAACCCACCACGACAACGCTTTCAAGAAAAGTATTGTCCGGTTGCAGGACAACGTTCACCACATTCCTGCCTGCAATCTTCTCGGAGGCGGTGGCGAATCCCAGACAGGAAAATTCAAGGACATCATTACTGCCGGCTTCTATGGCATAATTCCCGTCGATGTCTGTGGCTGTCCCGTTCGAAGACCCTTTGATTAAGACATTCGTACCTATAACCGGTTCTCCGTCAGCATCTCTGACGGTTCCCCTGACCTGCAATTTTTCTTGTGCGATGGCAGGCATTGAAAATGCGAGGGCCAGGATTATTGCAAGATATTGTTTTCTCATAAATTCGGAAAGTTGATTTGCGTTTGATATTTTGCAAGGACAGCATATTCAGCTGCAAACGTAAAGGCGAACATTCCCTCCATATTGTTGTTGCTTTCCTGTGAACTCCAACCGTAGAGAAGACTCGGAGGAAGAATCCCATCCTTGAGATAGTTTGAGTAGGCATAGTCGAGATTGTTCTGGAATGAACCCACATTCAGTCCGACATTGGAATAGAAAGGGGAAACATCCACCCATCCTCTCAACAGCACTCCGTTGAACCAGTTGTTGAATCCTGTCACGCTGTATTCATAGAGCGACGGATTGGACGATGATTTCTTCGCAAAATACAGGAATGAAGAGGTGGAAAGGGAAGTCATATCAGTCAGATACACATCATCTCCCGTGACATCGTAAAGGTCTGCCGCACCGGAAAGCATAGTCCCGCAATTATAGGAGTAGGCTTCCCCGGTCGGATTCTCTTCTTCGTTGTGGGCACGGTATTGGATGCCGTCAATGGTTTCGTACGCGATGTTGTCCCCATTGAATCCCTTTGCTCCAAGCATATCCCAATAGACTCCCTTGCTCTTCATAAAAAGGTGGGATTTCTGGAAATCATAGACTTTCTTAGCATACATCAGATAGTACTCGCTCTTGTCCATTGATTTTGAAAGGCGTTGTCTGTCCTGTCCTATGTATCTGTATTCAATGGTTTCGCCCGAATTTGCGTAAATCCGCGAAAGCCATACAAGGGGGCTTATGAAAGGTCCGTTGCTGCAGGAATGTTTCGTGTAGTATCCGGGACCCCAGACTATGCCTCCGTGTTCGTTCCCCTCTTCATCGAGAGTCGTGTCCCAGCCGTCAATGACATAGGATGTCAGATACTCTGCCTTTTCCAGATATTTTGAATCGCCGGTAAGATGGTAGGATTCAAGTAGTTCCCGAATCAGCCACTGCTGGTCGTCATACACGTTTTCTCTCCCTGAAACGGCTGCACAACCTTTGGCGGATGCCCTGTTTACGCCGAATACTGTCCATTCTCTGGTCTGAGTGTAGGATGTGAGCGTATATGTGCCGGCATAATAATCCAGGTTGTCCACAAGTTCGGAAAGTATTGTCTCGAATCTCAAGTGGTGGCGTTCATACAGTTCGGGGCTTCCGGCATCTTTCAGGACTGCCAGCGACTTCAGGATGGAGTTTGCAGCCTCAATGGCAGAAGTGTACATCCAGACACTCGCCTTTTCGTCGGATTTGTTGCCGGTAAACGGATTGTAATATCTCGACATAGCGGTGCCGTCTTGTGAGAACCAGACTTTCTTTGCATTCACAAAAAGATTCATAGCTCTTTCCGCATTCCTTACGGCAAGTCCAAGGTCTGTTTCCGGCTCCGGATCGGGGGTGGGTTGCGTTTCCTTTCCTGAGCAGGCTATGCTGCAGGTCAGGATGACCGGCAGCAAAACGAGCCTTATAAATGATCTGTGTATTGTCATATTGTTGTGGAATTACTTGACATTGATGCTGTGGATGGAGAGTTTGTTCTCATCGCGGTTGTCCTCTCCCTTGAATACGCCAAGTGCCACGACTACATTCTGTCCATTGAACTCTGACAGGTCATAGGTGAATTTGGCATAGTCTTCAGGAGAATCTGCAGAGCCGCTTTCGTGAATCAGTTTCATACATCCGTCCGAGGCTTCACTCGCTGAGGATGCTCCGGAAACGGTCGGAACAATGTTCTTGACAGTTGCGCAGTCCTCAGTGATGGCAGTGAGCTTGAAATAGGTCGGATTTGTGCTGCTGAAAGTACGGCAGTTCAGTTCTATTTTGTCGTGCCCTCCCGAGATGGCGAATTTTGCATAGAAATACGCCTCCGGAGCCGTGGTGCTCACCGGGGTTCCAGAGCCCCTGGTCTTGAGGACATAACCTTCTCCGACGAAAGGTTCGGAGTCTTTCTTC
Organism: Candidatus Cryptobacteroides sp.; assembly: GCA_051878255.1. GTDB lineage: Bacteria > Bacteroidota > Bacteroidia > Bacteroidales > UBA932 > Cryptobacteroides. The sequence continues at coordinate 4,880 of JBJEJT010000043.1, forward strand.
ACAGGCATACAGGACCACCAGGCGGCAAAATGCCCTGCCGGTCTCCAGGTCTTGTAGGCTTCCCTGTACATTTCAGGGCCATCCACACCTTCTGTTTTTGGCTCAGGCGAAATTCCGGTGAAGGAGCTGAATTCGGTCACAGGCATAGTTGAGCGGACGATTTCCTGGGTCATCTTGTAGCCTTCATCCAGACCCTCAACCGCAGTTCCCGGGAGATAAGACCATTCATCGGCGGTCGTCAGGACTCTCGGTCCGAAGGTAATCCTGCGGAGAACCAACTGTTTGTAATAATCTCCTGTTGCAGCACGGAAGATTCCGATTGCGACAGCCACTTTCTTCCCGACATACTCTGACAGGTCGAACGATTCGTCAGGGTTGGAGTAGTTGCTGCTTCCATAAGAGTGGATTCCCCCTATGAGTTTTGCTTTAGGCTCATCCTCTGTAAGGTCGATTATCTGTACTCCCCATTTTGCAGGACTGGCATCGTCCGCATTGTGTGTGCGAATCTTGATGCTGAGTATCTTGTTGTCTTCGGTAATGTTCTTTATTCCGCAGAGGTAGGAGTCGAAGTTCTCCAAATCGGCAGGGTTGGACCAATGTCCTTCAGATTCCCTGTTGCGCACCTGTATCGTGGTGCCCTCGTTCTGTTCCTCCCACCAACCGTACCAGGAAGTGAAAGTTCCCATATAGTCAGACGACCAGTCGAAATGAGGGTAGTCGTTCCCGTTCTTTCCGCCACGGTATTCGTTGTAGTGCCATACGTC
>JBJEJT010000044.1:0-5588 GCA_051878255.1 Candidatus Cryptobacteroides sp.
CGCCCTCTGGACCGAATATGAGGCTTGCGGGCAGAGGTTCAGGGTTTACAACTGCCATTTTGAATCCTACGCCATCTCCCTCTCCAATGTATGGCAGACACTGACGGGCAACGCCGGCGCAAGGCAGGAAACCGGCAACAAATACCGCAAGTCCCTCAGCCGCAGACCCCGCCAGGTGAATGACGTGCTCACACATTTCGACAACAGTCCCTGTGCCGGAGTCGTGTGCGGAGACTTCAATGACAATCCTATGTCCTACACATACCATAGGGTGCGACGGGTGGACAAGGACAGTTTCATAGAGGCAGGAGAGGGTTTCGGAGCCACCTATTCGGCGTTCTGGCCGCTGCTGAGGATAGATTATGTCTTCGTGCCGGAGGATTGGACGGTGGTCTCCCACAGGACCGTCCGGACTTCGTTCTCGGACCATTATCCTGTCGTGACCGATTGTATGTTGAGAAATTTTCGATAACTATGGAAGAAAGAGATGAGATAAGGAGGGCTGTGGAGGTCCTCAGGAACGGGGGAGTGATACTCTATCCCACCGACACCGTATGGGGCTTGGGCTGCGATGCCACGAATCCCGAGGCGGTGGCGAGAATTTTCAGGCTCAAGCATCGTCCTGACAGCAAATCCTTGGTGCTGCTGGCATCGGATATGGATATGGTCTGCCGCTATGTGAATGAGATTCCCGAAATTGCGGTGCAGCTTGTCGAGGTGAACGACAAGCCGATGACCATAGTCTATCCCGGTGCCCGTGTCGCGGGGGCAGGGGAGAGGGCTGACAGGTTCCTGCTCGCTGCCAATACCGTGGCAGAAGACGGGAGCGTGGCTGTAAGGGTGCCTCTGGACGGATTCTGCCGTCGTCTCGTGGCTGCATTCGGGCGTCCTGTGGTGTCCACCTCAGCAAATGTTTCGGGAGAAGCCACCCCAAGGGACTACCGTGAGATCAGTGAAGCCGTGAAATCCGCAGTGGACTGCATCGTGGACCCGTCATTCGGGAAAGGGGCTACCGGCAAGTCCTCATCCATAATCAAAGTCGATATGGACTCATCCGTCGTCATAATCAGGAAATAATGGAACTCTTTTATGCTGAATCTGTTGCCGGGGATGTGCTGACGCTTGGACCGGAAGAGTCCGCCCATTGCGCCAAAGTCCTGCGTCACAGGGAGGGGGATGTGATACGGATTGCCGACGGAAACGGGAATCTGCACAGTGGCAGGATTCTGTCGCTTTCACAGAAAGAAGTGACTGCGGTGTCCGAGTCTGTGATTGGGGACTGGGGCAGTCATCCCTATGTCCTCACTATGGCTGTGTGTCCCACGAAGAATTCGGACAGATATGAGTGGTTCATAGAGAAAGCCGTGGAGATGGGTGTGGACTACATAGTGCCTTTGATTGGGGAACATTCGGAGCGTTGCAGCATACGTACCGACAGGCTGGCACGGATTATCCTTTCCGCTGCCAAGCAGTCTCTGAAGGCTCGTCTGCCGCAACTGTCGGAACCTTTGGGTGTAAAAGAGTTCATCGCCGGAGGGGCGGGCTGCTGCGGGGGTCCTGACGGACAGGGGACAGGATTCATAGCCTGCTGTTTCGAGGACGGCAGCATCCCCCGTGTATCACTCAGGGACGCCTTGGCTGAAAGGGTCGTTTTCGGAGCCCCGTCAGTGCCTTATTCGGACAAATGTCCCCAGTATTCAGGGCTGTCCGGGACATTGAAGCCCCGGATAACCATTATGATAGGTCCGGAGGGGGACTTTTCCCCGGCGGAAGTCAATTCAGCCGTTGCCGCAGGCTATGTCCCCGTGCATCTCGGACCTTCCCGTCTGCGTACCGAGACCGCAGCCGTTGTGGCAACCGCATTCGTGTATAACGCATCTCTTTGATTATGGCATATATAGGTTTGATTTCGGACACCCACGGGGTATTTGACGCCCCATTGCAGAAGTTCCTCGAGCCTGTCGATGAAATCTGGCACGCAGGGGACTTCGGCGGGGGATTTGCCACGGCAGCCGGGATAGCCCGGTTCAAGCCCCTGGTGGGAGTCAGCGGCAATTGCGACAACTATGACCTGCGCTACGACTATCCCCTGCACCGGGTCTTCACCTGCGGCGGGATGAAAGTCCTTATGACGCACATAGGAGGCTATCCGGGACATTACGACCGCAGTGCTTTCGCCCTGATTATGAGGCATCGTCCCGACATCTTTGTCTGTGGTCACTCCCATATACTCAAAGTGGTGTATGACAAGGAACTGCAAATGATGGTGCTGAATCCGGGGGCAGCCGGTTTCCAGGGTTTCCACATAGTACGTACCGCCCTGCGCTTCCGCATTTCAGACGGCAAGATAAGCAATATGGAAGTGCTGAATCTGGACAAGATTCCTCCTGCCGAGTAATTTGCGCCAGATTTGAGTTAGATTTCCGAGGTCAGATCTCCAAGGATGATGCAAGTCATTATTTGAGGATTACCGAAGATAAAATCTGAAAAATCTTTGATTATTCTAAGAATAGTTTGTACTTTTGCGGCTTGTGGACAAAGTTAGTGTAACAGCGCTTCATCCACGAAGTCAAGTTTAATTATTAGTTATTTTCGGTTATGAAAAAGGTATTTATGGCTATGGCATTTGCAGCAGTTCTTTGCGCTGCTTCTTCTTGCGCTTGTAACGAGTGCTGCAACAAGAAGTCTGAGGCTGCTGCCGAGGAAGCTTGCACCGAATGTTGCGATTCTTGCAAAGCTTGCTGTGATTCAACAGCTTGCGCTGCTTGCGACAGCACAGTCGTTGCTGAGTAATCCAGCCGGGGTTTCCCCCGATTTTTCAAAGAAGATATTGTCCACACAAAGGTACAATATCTTTTTTTTGAATATTCCTTTGTACCTTTACGCCGGAAAAAGTATTCGATATGGCAAACAGAATTAAAACAGCCTGGTTCTGCACCTCTTGCGGGAATGAAAGTCCGAAATGGATGGGGCGCTGCCCTGCCTGCGGGGAGTGGAACACTATGGTCGAGGAAACGGTTGCAACGGGGAAAAAGGCTGTGGCACGGGAACACACCGGCGTTTCCGCTTCCAAACCCACTCCGCTGTCCGAGGTGCAGACCATTGAGGAAATGCGTTTGTCATTGAACAACAATGAATTGAATCGTGTGCTCGGGGGTGGCTTGGTGGAGGGTGCCCTTGTTCTCGTGGCAGGGGAGCCGGGAATAGGGAAGTCCACCCTTTCCCTCCAGATTCCGCTGCACTGTCCGGATATGAAGACTTTGTATGTCACAGGGGAGGAATCTGCCAGACAGGTCAAAATCAGGGCTGAAAGGCTTATGTCCCAGGTTCCGGGCGCCGATCTGTCCAACTGCCTCATCTATCCCGAGACCCTTCTGGAAGATATTGTTTCAGAGGCTCGTCAGGTACATCCGGACCTGATTGTGGTGGACTCGGTCCAGACTATGTACTCCCAGAACGTGGAGTCCTCTCCTGGTTCGGTGTCCCAAATCAAGGAGACGGCAGTCCAGCTTCTCAAGTTTGCCAAGGAAACGGGCATCCCGGTCATCCTCATAGGCCACATCACCAAGGAGGGCAGCATAGCTGGTCCGAAGATCCTGGAACATATCGTGGATGTGGTTTTGCAGTTCGAGGGGGATGACCGAGGGGCATACAGGCTCCTGAGAGGTGTGAAAAACCGTTTCGGCTCCACATCCGAGGTCGCCGTGTTCAAGATGACAGGTTCGGGTCTGGTTGAGGTGCCGAATCCGTCTGAACTGTGGATGCCTATGCACTCAGACAACCTGAGTGGCATTACCGTGGCTGCACATCTCGACGGTTCCCGTCCTTTTCTCATCGAGGTCCAGGCACTTGTGAGTTCGGCAGTCTATGGTACACCCCAACGTTCCGCGACGGGCTACGACACCCGCCGTCTGAATATGCTTCTCGCCGTGCTGGAAAAGAGGGCTGGTTTCAAGCTCAGCGTCAAGGACGTGTTCCTGAATATGGCAGGCGGATTGAAAATATCCGAGACAGCCTGCGACCTTGCCGTAATTGCAGCCATTCTGTCCTCCAATATCGACTTTCCGGTGCCTGCAGACTATTGCTTCGCAGGCGAGGTGGGTCTGAGTGGGGAAATCCGTCCGGTGTCCCAGATAGAGAGGCGCATCGCAGAGGCGGCGAGGATGAACTGCCGCAGGATTTTCATTTCTTCTTTCTCGTCGCCGGACTTGAAAGTTTCCGGTATTGAGGTGGTCAAGGTGGCAGATGTGCCTGCCCTGTGCAGGGCTTTGTTCAGGCAGGGATAGTCCCTCCCTGGACCGGATTCCAGGACCGAGCCTGGAGAATCAGCCTGCCGAGTTCAGCCACGTTTTCCACAATCAGGTCCGGAGGGAAGAATTCGGGATCAGGGCTGGTTTCAGCCTGACGTCTAACCTCCATAGCCGTCTCGAGTGTGGTCTCGCCTGAAAGCACCAGCACTCCGAAAGCCCCGGCATTATGGGCGGTAGCCGTGTCCGTGTAGATGCGGTCACCCACCATTGCAATCTCATCGGCTTTCAATCCGAACTTGTCCATTATGCCGTAGAGCACGTTTGGGTCCGGTTTGCCGAGGGTCACGTCCGGTCGCCTGCCGGAAGCCTCTTCTATGCACCTGCATATAGACCCGCAATCCACGAGAATGGTCTTCTGGTCGGTCGGGCAGACCCGGTCGGGATTTGTCGCGATATAGGGAATGCCCTGCGAAGCCCACCAGGTAGCCCGGCATAGACGCGAATAGACGAGTGTAGGGTCGAATGCCACCACAAGTGCGTGGGGGACGTCGTCCGGGTCGTCGGCACAGGAAATGAATCCGGCTTTCTCGAATTGGCTCACCATACTCGGCGTACCCAGCAGGAAAAGCCGCTTCGCCTGTGGGTGATGGCTTTTGAGATAATCGATTGCAGCCAGCGAGGTGGTGTACATATTGTCCTCGTCTGCCACTATCCCCATTGCTTCGAGTTTCTTCAGATAGTCCCCAACGGATTTTGTGGGATTGTTCGTAAGGAACGAATAGCGGATTCCGTTCTGCTTCATCGAGGCGAGGAAATCGAGGGTGAACGGGAAAAGTGTGCTTCCGAGGTATATGGTCCCGTCCATATCCAGGGCAAGGTGCCGGATCTTGGCAAGTCTTGCAATCAGTTCGGGTGTCATTTCCATTGTTTTCTTCATTTTGTGCCGTCAGCATCGGGTCCGGCATTCGCTCTCATCGTCGCCTCCACGTCCAGAGCATCCGCAATGATGGAAATCGGATTCTCCACTTTCACTCCGGTGCTCATTTCTATCTGCCATTTGCAGGTCTCGCAATCTGTGGCAACCATATCCGGTCCGACTTCGGAGATTTGCCTGAAAAGCCCCTCCCCGATCTTCTGGGAATACGGGTAGTTTTCCTTTTTGAAACCGAATGTGCCGGCGATTCCGCAACATTGCGAGTCCAGCATCACGAAATCCAGCCCCGGAATCATCTTCAGCAGCGAAGTGGAATAGATGCTCCATCCGAGTTTTTCCATATGGCACGGGGTGTGGTAGGCTATGCGCCGGCGGTAGTCGTTCCGGAAGACCAGCACAGCCTT
>JBJEJT010000045.1:0-5560 GCA_051878255.1 Candidatus Cryptobacteroides sp.
CGCAAATTCGTCCAGTAGAAAAAGACGGTTACACCGCTGTACAGCTTGCCTATGACGAAACGACAGAAAAGCACGCCAGCAAGCCGCTTCAGGGGCACTTTGAAAAGGCAGGGGTAACCCCGAGACGCAAGTTGGTCGAGTTCAAGGCTGACTTCGCCCAGGACCTCAAACTTGGTGACACGCTCACCATTGCCGACGTTTTCAAAGACACGACATTCGTAGATGTCGTGGGAACATCAAAGGGTAAAGGATTTCAGGGTGTCGTAAAACGCCACGGCTTCGCAGGAGTCGGCGGTTCCACCCACGGTCAGCACAACCGTCTCCGCCACCCTGGTTCACTCGGTGCCTGCTCTTGGCCTTCACGCGTATTCCCGGGAATGCGTATGGCGGGACAGATGGGAAATGAGAGGGTGAAAGTTTTCAACCTTCAGGTTATCAAACTTATCCCTGAGAACAATCTCATCGTTGTCAAAGGTTCTGTTCCCGGAGCCAAAGGTTCTTATGTAATTTTGGAGGACTAAGCTATGGAATTATCAGTATTAAAGATTGACGGAACTGAATCTGGAAAGAAGGCTGTCCTCAATGACGAGATCTTCGGAATCACTCCCAACGACCACGCAATCTATCTTGATGTAAAACAGTACCTTGCAAACCAGCGTCAGGGCAATGCCAAGACAAAGGACCGCAGCGAGGTGGCTTACAGCACCAAGAAGCTCATCCGTCAGAAAGGCTCAGGCGGTGCACGTCACGGCTCCCTCAAGGCTAACATCTATGTGGGCGGTGGACGAGTATTCGGTCCTAAACCTCATTTCTACGGTTTCAAGCTCAACAAGAAGCTCAAGCAGCTTGCCCGCTTCTCTGCCCTTTCATACAAGGCTCAGGATCAGGCCATCGTCATGGTTGAGCCGTTTACGATGGATGCGCCAAAGACGAAAGAGTTCATAAAGATTCTCGGCAACATCAAAGCCGGAGACAGGAAAGTGCTTTTCGTGCTTCCTTCCAACTCCGACAACATTTATCTTTCATCACGTAACCTTCCTGAAGTAAAGGTCATCACTGTAGATGAAATCAACACCTACGTCATTATGAATGCAAATTCACTCGTACTTGTTGATGGTGTGCAGGATATTCTCGCTTCAAGAATCAAACGCTAAACAAGATGAGTATTTTAATTAAGCCAATAGTAACTGAAAAGATGACGGTTCTGGGCGAGAAGTTGAACCGTTATGGCTTCATCGTCGATCGTGATGCCAATAAAATTCAGATAAAGGCCGCCGTGGAGCAGGCTTACAACGTGACTGTTGCCAATGTGAACACTATCAACTATCACGGTAAGAAGAAATCCCGCTTCACAAAGGCAGGTGTGCTCAAAGGTCGCACAAACCACTTCAAGAAAGCCATCGTGACGCTTGCCGGCGAGGATAAGATTGATTTCTACAGTAACATTTAAGGTAAAAAGTCATGGCAGTCAGAAAATTCAAACCGGTAACTCCCGGTCAGAGAAATAAGGTAATCAGCGCTTTTGACGACATTACCTGCAAGAAACCTGAGAAGTCACTCATCGAGCCTCTCAAAAGTTCAGGCGGACGTAACAATCAGGGTAAGATGACTATGCGCTACATCGGCGGCGGTCACAAGAAAATGTACCGTGTCATCGACTTCCTCCGTTCAAAGGACGATTGCAAGGCTACGGTAAAGACGATAGAATACGATCCGAACCGCAGCGCACGTATCGCCCTCGTACAGTATGAGGACGGCGTGAAGAAGTATATCATCGCTCCTAACGGACTCAAAGTGGGTCAGGTCATCGCTTCCGGTTCAGGAGTTGCTCCTGAGGTGGGAAATGCGCTTCCACTCGCTGAGATTCCTCTTGGAACACTCGTTCACAACATTGAGCTCCGTCCTGGTCAGGGTGCCGCAATGGTACGCTCTGCAGGAACTTATGCTCAGCTCGCTGCCCGTGAAGGCAACTACGCCATTCTCCGCCTGCCTTCAGGCGAGACCAGGATGGTGCTCGTATCCTGCAGGGCAACGGTAGGTACCGTTTCCAATCCGGACCACATCCTCGAATCACACGGAAAAGCAGGTCGCAGAAGATGGCTCGGCCGTCGTCCGCGCAACCGTGGTGTCGTGATGAACCCGGTAGATCACCCAATGGGTGGTGGTGAAGGAAGGGCTTCCGGTGGACACCCGCGTTCACGCAAGGGTATGCCGGCTAAGGGCTACAAGACACGTAATCCTAAAGCTACTTCGAACAAGTTCATCATTGAAAGAAGGAAGAAATAACGGAATAAAACTTTAGAGATTATGAGTCGTTCATTAAGAAAAGGTCCTTACATTCAGGAAGCTCTCGAAAAGAGAATCCTGGCTATGAATGAGGGAAGTACCAAGAAAGAGGTTGTCAAGACTTGGTCACGTGCAAGTATGATCTCTCCTGATTTTGTCGGACACACCATCGCAGTTCATAACGGAAACAAGTTTATTCCTGTTTATGTCACTGAGAATATGGTTGGACACAAACTCGGCGAGTTCGCACCGACAAGAACATTCAGAGGCCATTCGGGCAATCGTAAATAATTTTAAATGAAAAAGAGATTATGGGAGCTCGTAAAAGATTGATGGCCGAGAGGCAGAAAGAAATAAAGAAGCAGACAGCTATTGCTAAGCTCAATGACGTTCCTACTTCACCGCGCAAGATGCGTCTGGTAGCAGACACCATCCGTGGCGTAGAAGTGAACCGTGCCCTTGATATTTTGAAATTCTCCAAGAAGCACGCTTCAGTCAGCCTTCAGACACTTGTTCGCTCTGCGATTGCAAACTGGGAGGCAAAGAATCCGGAGGATTCAAAAGAACTCGATAACGGTAATGTTTACATCAAGACCATTATGGTCGATGAGGGTCGCACACTCAAGAGAATCCGTCCTTGTCCGCAGGGAAGGGCCGGTAGGATCCGCAAGCGTTCCAACCACGTTACTGTCATTCTCGATGTGAAGAAACCAACAACAGTGGAGGAATAAATTATGGGACAGAAGACAAATCCTATCAGCAACAGAATCGGTATCACCCGTGGTTGGGACTCTAACTGGTGTGGTGGTAACTATGCGGAGAAGATAGCCGAAGACTATAAGATCCGCAAATACCTCGAGACCCGTCTTGCGAAGGCTATGCTTTCCAAGATTGTGATTGAGAGAACCCTCAAACTCATTACCGTGACCATCCACGCTGCAAGACCGGGTGTGATCATCGGTAAAGGCGGCACAGCTGTGGATCAGCTTAAGGATGAGCTCAAGAAGGTTACTTCAAAGGATGTTCAGATCAACATCTACGAAGTGAAGAAGCCTGAGGTTGATGCTCGCATCGTGGCTGATTCAATCGCCCGTCAGATTGAGGGACGTGTTTCATACCGTCGTGCAATCAAGATGGCAATCGCATCTACTATGCGTGTAGGTGCCGAGGGTATCAAAATTCAGATCAGCGGTCGTGTAGGTGGCGCCGAGATGGCACGCAGCGAGATGATCAAAGAGGGTCGTACTCCGCTTCACACATTCCGCGCAGATATCGACTATGCACTTGCAGAGGCTCACACCAAGGTGGGTGTACTCGGTATCAAGGTTTGGATCTGCAATGGTGAGGTTTACGGCAAGAAAGACCTCTCCCCTAACGCAGGCATCGCAGCGCAGCAGGCACAGGGCGGCAACCAGAACCGCGGTGGGAACCGTGGCGGACGTGACCGTCGTGAGCGTCGCGAACGCAAATAATTTTCCATAGAAACGGGATTTCCCCGTTTATGGAAAATTCAATGTCAAAGGGTGGTTGGAAGCGATTCCTGCCACCTTTTTTATGCTCTGTTTTCAGGGGTTGGAGCCGGGGTGGAGTGCGGTGTCTGGAATGGGTTGCCCCGGTGCGGCGACACCACCAAGCGAAGTCTTGATGCGGGAAGCCAGAGATTTCCCGACAAGTGCGGCAATGTCCTCTTCCGAGGCGGAGGCAATCCGGGCTACGGAACCGAAATGCAGCAGGAGCCGCTGTTCTGTTTTAGGTCCCACTCCCGGAATCGAGCTGAGAGCCGATTCAATCTGTGCCTTGCTCCTGAGCTTGCGGTGGAAAGTGATTCCGAAACGGTGTGCCTCGTCCCGTATCTGCCTCAGCACTTTGGAAGCCTGTGAATTCATATCCAGGAACAAAGGATAAGGGTCTCCGACCCTGATGACCTCTTCCAGTCTCTTCGCAAGACCGATGACCGTGAGCCTGTCGGAAAGCCCCAATTCATACAGAGCCTCATAAGCCGCTGACAACTGTCCCTTGCCTCCGTCTATCACGATCAACTGTGGCAGGTCGTCCGGATTTTCCGCCAGCATCCTCGAATATCTCCTGTTCACCACCTCCTTCATAGATGCGAAGTCATTGGCTCCCACCACTGTCTTTATCTTGAAATGCCTGTAGTCCTTTCTGGAGGGCACTGCATTCCGGAACACGGTGCAGGAAGCCACCGGATTGGTACCCTGTATGTTCGAATTGTCGAAGCACTCGATGTGCATAGGCAGTTCTTTCATTCCAAGCGCATCCCTCAACTCCTCCATAACCTTCATCCTGAAATTGTCCGGGTCCGTGTGTTCCCTCTGTTTCATAGCGTTGAACTTCATCTCCCTGGCGTTCCTCGCACTCAGTTCCAGCAGCGCCAGCTTGTCCCCTCGCACCGGAATCTTGAACTCTACCCCCTCGATCTCCACATCCGGCAGGAAAGGTACGATCACCTCCGGGGACAGTTCTCCGAACTTCGCCTCAATTTCCCCTATGAAAGTCCCCAGGACCCTCTCCTGGCTCTCTTCGATATTCAACTTGAATCCGAGGTTCAGGGATTGCACTATCGCCCCGTCCACAATCCTCAGGAAGTTCCCGAATGCCTCCGCAGGGTCAATCACAAGGGAAAACACATCGCAACTCCCACCGGTTGCACTCTGTATCAGGGACTTGCTGTAATGGTTGTCCAGAGCCTGCATCTTCAGTTTATACTGTTGGGCAGACTCGAAATCCATCCTCTCCGCCGCCTCCGTCATAAGTCCTCGGTAATGGGCAATCAGTTCCCTTCCCCCGCCCTTGAGCAGACGCACTATCTCCGAGATGTTGTCGTTATACTCCTTTTCGCTGATGCCTCCGCAGCAACAGCCCTTGCACTTGCCAATGTGGAAATTGAGGCAGGGACGGATTTTCTTGCGCAGGATGGTTTCCGAAGTGATTTTGTTGTTGCAGCTGCGTATGGGATAGATGGTCCGGAACAGTTCTATGAGAGCCCTGGCGTGAGTTACGTTGGAATACGGTCCGAAATAGCGGGAACCGTCTCTGACGACCCTGCGGGTAAGGAAGACCTTGGGGAAAGTGTCATTGCTCACGCATATCCAGGGATAGGTCTTGGAGTCTTTCAGGAGTATGTTGTACTTGGGCTTGTACTGCTTGATGAGATTGTTTTCCAGCAGCAGCGCATCTGCCTCGCTCTCCACCACGGAGTACTGTGCGTCGGCTATCTTGGAAACCATTATGGCAGTCTTGGGGGTGAGGGTGT
>JBJEJT010000046.1:0-5560 GCA_051878255.1 Candidatus Cryptobacteroides sp.
GCTTTAGGCTGACCTTGGTGGTATTGGTAATCTGATAGTTGATGTTGTTCTGGAAAATGAAATCCCAACGGTTGTAGTTGTTGTCGTAAACATAGTCCTTCGGACAGTTGATGAGACCTGTGTCGTGGTTCGCCTGGATGCCCATATAGTAGGTGAGCTTCGAGCCTCCGCCCTGCACATTGACATTCGCTTTCTGGTTGGAGGTGAACTTCTTGAACAGGAGCTCGTACCAGTCCACATTCGGGAACATATACGGATTGACACCGCTGCGGGTGTTGTCGATCATTTCCTGGGAATAACGAGGAGATGACTGCGGAGAACGGCTTGTAAGGACCTCGTTGTAGATTTCCATCCAACGGGCACCATCGACATACTCCATCTGGTTCGTAGGCTGCAGGACTGAGCACTCCACGGTGGCGGTAACCTGCGCCTTCGTGTTCTCCTGGCCTTCCTTGGTTGTGATGATCATCACGCCGTTCGCACCGCGGGAACCGTAGATGGCAGTCGCAGATGCATCCTTGAGAATCGAGAACTGGTCAATCGACTCCGGCGGGATGCGGTCCAATGCCTCGGATGTGATTTCTATTCCGTCGAGGAGGATGAGCGGGGTTGCACGTCCACCGAATGTTCCCACACCGCGGATGTAGAATTCCGACCCCTCACCCGGCTTTCCACTCTTGGTCACAGACACCAACCCGGCAAGCTGTCCTGCCAGGTTGCTTGTCAGCGAAGAACTGGTCGCTTTGAGCTGGTCACCTTTTACCGCGGTGATGGACCCCGTGACGGAAACTTTCTTCTGTGTTCCGGCACCTACCACCACTACACCATCGAGTTCGTTATCGGAAGTCAAGTCTATTTCAAGGTATCCCAGGTCTCCTACGCGGAAGTCCCTCTGCTTGAAGCCGAGGAATGACACTTCCAGAATGGTCCTGTTGGTTACTCCCTCCATAGTGAATTTACCGTCCAGGTCGGTTATTGCCACATCATTCGTTCCTTTCTTGTGGACTGTAGCGCCAATGAGCGGAGATTTGTCGGAACCGTCCACCACGATTCCGGAGACTGTCCTCACGGTAGATTCATCGGCTTTGGGCGCTTCCTGGTTCTTTTTGATGTACACTTCCATCTTGTCTGCCTGAATCCTCCAGGTCACGTCAGTGCCTTTGAAAATCTCCATAAGGACGGATTCGATGCTTCCCTCAAGGTCGTATGAACGCGCCTTTATTCCGGAAATGTCATCGGAACTGTAAAAGAAAACATAATCCGAATGCTGCTGAAGATAGGACAGTGCCTCAACTGCAGTCAGATTATCCCCTTTGAGGACAACCTGGGCAGATGCGTCCGGCGAAAAGGACATCGCCGCACCTACGACCAGCATTGCCGTAAGAAAGTTGATAAGTTTAATTGTGGGATTCATATTAATTGTGGTTAAATTTCAACGGTATTTCAAATCCGCAAGTCCCGGAACCGGATTCTGTCGGGAGGACTTGCGAATCCGCGGTTACAACTGTTTCATAGGCAATTAGTTTTCACTGATTCTGTACTCCCCGTTCTTGAATTCGTATTTGAGGTCGAACATATAGCAGATTTTCTGCATCACGTCTTCCCCACTCTCCCCGTACCGTATTGCTCCATTCATTTTCCGGGTGTTGGAGATCGAGGGGGCGAGACTGACTTTCACATTGTACTTCCAGCTGACAAAACCGGTCAGACTTTCCAGCGGGGCATCGTCTATAAGAAAAAACCCATTATTCCAGCTTATTCCGGGGAATGACGGGGCCACATTGATTGACTGGTCGGAGAGATTGAACGAGAGCCTGTTCGATGGCTTGAGAGACACGCTCTGGCCGTTTGAAGTGGAAACGAAATCCACGGCACCGGAATACAGGACTACCGAAACTTCCTGCCCCTCCTTTGTGCTGACGGCGAAAGATGTGCCCTTGACCTCGATGTAAGACGCCTCGACATTTACGATAAAATTCTGCAGATCAACGGTTTTCCTGATGTCAAATATGGCATTGCCACTCAATGAGACAGACCTTGCCCCGTCCATCGACTCGGGATAAGAGAGTTTGCTGCCGGCATCAAGATATACGACGGAGCCGTCAGGAAGGAGTATTTCCCGACTTGCCTCGGCGAGGATTTCGACTGTCTTTACATCAGAAGATTCTGCTGATGCTCCACTGTTTGTGGATACAGATACGAAGATTGCGACTGAAGCGGCTGCCAACAAGGCGGCGGATACTACCCCCCCCCTCTTGACATATCTCCTCAGGACGACCTTGCGCCGGACCTTTTTCCAGATTCTGGCACCGACGGCAGGATCTTCTTTCCGGACAGGGAAATTGTCCCAGTCGTTTTTCATTTGTTCGTCAAAAAACATTGCAGAATTTGCTTTTTGACTAAATACACACAAACGGCTGAAAAGTTCACATCGATTTCAGTGAACGGGGAGCAAAAACTTCTGATTGGCACTCAAGTTCCGGAAATGCGAAACCTGGATTATCGGAAAGAAACGAAAAGGATGAACAGCGGAAGGTTTGCCTTCAGGAATTTCAAGGCAAGATTGATGTTTCTCTTCACTCCGCTTTCGGAAATGTTCATCGCCTCGGATATTTCCTTGATGCTCAAGCCCTCTTTCCGGCGCAGGATAAAGGCTTCACGCTGCTTCGTAGGCATCGTGGATATGAGTTTGTCTATATAGGTGCTGAGATACGGGTCGTTCAGGTCCGGCTCCGCATTCGAGTCAGGAATATCCAGGTCCACACCATCCAGGCTCTTGAGCTTCCTGCGACGCAGTTTGTTCAGAATCATATTCTTGGTGAGGATGAACAGGAACCCGTCCAGGTCCTTGTCGGCATCGAGCAGATGGCGTTTGTCCCACAGCCTGAAAAAAACTTCCTGGACGACATCCTCTCTGTCTTCCTGACGGCTCAGATACAGTTTAGTGAATCCGTACACCTTTTCCCAATAGGCATCGTAGAGGGCTTTGAAAGCCTCCTGATTCCCATTTTTGAAGCAATGTATGGTTTCCTGATCAAGCATTGTCATCCACGTTTCAGGCTGCAAAGATATAATTAAATTCCCAAGTTCTAAAATTCTGCCCAGGAATCGTAGATGCAGTCCGGGCACCAGCCGCCGCCGAGAAGGACGTATTCCAGGGAGACAGTGAAGATATGTCCTTTGGCACACTGCCAGCGGTATTGCGTACCTTTGGCACGGAGCGAAGAATCAGATGGGACCGGAGCATCGACAGCCCCGAGGAACTTGCCGCCACGGAATGCCGCAGCCTCCCGGATTTCCCCGTCTGTCAGTTCATAAATGGACTTGGACTCGTCCCAGCCGTGCTCCAGATGCAGGAGTTCCCCCTTTTCCCTTGCCTTTTCAACATCGGTTTCATAATGCGGCGGACGCACGTCATCCCAGCAGCGTATGCTTTCATAAGCCTCCCGTGAACCATAAAAAGCCTCGAAGCGCTCCGGGTCCTCGCTTACCCAATACTGGGTCCCAAGCCCCTTCTCATAGGCGAACTTGCCCAGGAACTTCTTGACTATGCCTTTCGGGGCAAGCGGCGCGAGGGAATAGAACCAGGGCAGGGCAGACTTCAGCCGGCAGAAGTATTCATCCAGAGGCACGTTCTCCCTGAAATGCAGGATGTTCTCCAGCCGGTCGGAATCCTCGTACCACATACCGTGGAAATTCTTCAAGGCAAACCATTGAGGTTCAAAGACTTTTTCAGGACCTCCCAGCCCGAGGGAACCGATGATCCGGGACTCGAACTCATAGTTGCTCATACGGTACTGTTCCCCGCTTCCTATATTGTAGAAATTGTTCCAGAAAGAATCCGGCACCCAATCCTCGCAGACGTTTGCCAGCAGCCTCCCCGAATCCTCTATGGTCGTCCACTCCAGAACCCCTGCCACAGGCACGTGGAAAGCGGTCGGACCCATAGCCTTGAGCAAGTCGGGATACAGTATTCCCGACTGTCGGAGACTTACCCAGCAAGGCACTCCAGAATCCACGATTGCTTTCTCCGCACGGCATTTGGACAGGGAATACATATCGAAGGGACTTGCCTGGACAGGGTCTCCCGCCCTGCCCCAATGATGCGGATAAAGCCGGTCTCCCAACTGTGCCACCGAACCTATGTACACGACCCTGACTGCCGACGGGTCCTTTTGGGCAAGCACTGCCCTGGCTATGATTTCCGATGAACCGACATTCACCTTGAGAGTCTTTTCCGGATGGTAGTCAGCCGCAGGGGAGACCATTCCGCCTATATGCAGCACGTAATCGGCTCCCGTTACGCCCCGGAGCACATCGTCATAAGACATCATAACTCCCCAGATGACCTCAACTGCATCATCGTCCAGATAGGGGGACAAGAGTTTCTCGTTTTTCTCGCTTTTGCGGGCAAGCAGCCTGACCTTGAACTTGTCCTTGCGGGCGTAGAGTTCCTTGAAGCCGGCGAAACCCATATTTCCGGTCGCACCGGTCATAAAAACAGTTTTTTTCATACTTTCCTATTTCAGCCAGGACTCTGGGTTCTGGGGTGTCGTATCTTTCCATACCTGAAAATGCAGCTGGGTGTCCTTGTTGATGGTATCCACTACCCCAAGCTGCTGTCCGGTCTTGACTTTCTGTCCGGATTTCACGCTCACATTGCGCAGTTTGCAGTAAAAGGTGAAATAATTTCCGTGCTGCACCAGCACACACTGGTTGTAGCCGGGCATTACCATCACCTGCTTGACCACCCCGTCGAACACGCAGCAGACCGGTGTGCCATTCTTCAATGCTATGCCTATCCCATTGTTTTTCGGCAACTTGACATTTTTGTAAACCGGGTGGTAACGCTCCCCGAAAGGCTCTACGACAGGTCCGTCCGCAGGCCAGGGGAGGCGGCCCTTGTTCTTGGAAAACTCCGCAGAGAGAGCCTGGTCGATTTCCGTCTTGCCGGACGGGGATTTCCTCATAGCCTCTTTCACGATCCTTGCGATTTCCCGGTCCAACGCCTCCACTTGTTTCTTCTTGGCGGCAAGTTCCTTCTGGTAGCGCTTCTTCTCCTTGTTCAGGTTGTTCACAAGTTTCTTGGACTCTTTCTGCTCTTCAGTCAGCCGTCCCAATTCCCTCTGGGACTCATCGCTCTGCTGCTTCTGCACTTTTTTCATTTCCTGCAGGGCAGACTTCTGCCTGAGAAGTTCCTCTTTCTGCTCCCCGATGAGACGTGCCTGGGACTGTATCTGTGAAGCCAGACTCTTGAAATAGCCGTAGCGGCGGTATGCCTGGGAAAGGTCTTCGCTGGATAGTATGTACATATACCATATACGGGCGTCGCGGTTCTTGTATGCACCGAGGACCAGACGGTCATAATGGGCAGAGAGGGTGTCGCAACTCGCCTGCAGGGCATTTATTTCCCTTTGTTTCTGATATATCTGGTCGGATATCTCCCTTTCCTTGCGCCGGCTGTCTTCGAGCAGTTTCTTGCGGTTGGAGATTTTCTTGGACACGAGATTGTAGTCGGACAGGGCGCTGCGGCTCTTGGAATCGGTGGATGAGAGTTGCC
>JBJEJT010000047.1:0-5547 GCA_051878255.1 Candidatus Cryptobacteroides sp.
AGGGGTCTCAGGGCCTGGTGGTATTTTTTTATGCTTGACCGCATAGGTGCAGTGCCGATCGTGACCGACTTTTCCGATGAACTGCCGACCAATAAAGGTCTCACCCGCAAGGACGTGTATGATTTCGTCGTGGGGGAACTGGAAGAGATTGTGGAGGACCTGAACGAGGATGTCTCTATGACAACCTATACCAAATTCACGAAATGGGTGGGTTATACCTTGCTTGCGAAGCTTTACATCAATGCGGAAATCTATGCCGGCAAACCGGACTGGGAGAATGCCCTCCGGTGTTGCAACAAGGTGGTGGACAGCCGGAAATTCATACTTGAACCGGACAACAACACGAATTTCCTCGTGAACAATGAAATCTCCAGGGAGAATATCTTCTGCATACCTTACGACAATGAGCATTTCATCTGCTATTTCATACCTTACCAGATGTCCTGGCACTACAATATGGTGGAGACCTATACGGTGCGTTTTGACTGCTGGAACGGTCCGTGCTTCACTCCAAGTTTTATGAAATCCTACGATTCCGATGACAAGAGGCTGGGCTGGTTCCTTATCGGACAACAGTATGACAGCAAGGGCAAGCCTCTCCAGGATAGGAAGGGCAATCTTCTCAACTATACCATAGAGGTGGGGGATTACGCCAACGCCAACGAATATGAAGGCGCAAGAATATTCAAATGGGAGGTGGAGAAAGACTCCTACAACCATCTCAACAACGACTTTGCAGTTTTCCGCTATGTGGATGTTCTCTTGATGAAAGCCGAATGTCTCCTGAGGACGGGCAATGAACCGGAAGCAAGGGAAATCGTGAACAAATGCAGGGAACGCAATTTCGCTAAATACGATGACAGCAAGAAAATCCAGGTCCTCACATTGGACGAACTCCTGGCGGAGAGAGGCAGGGAACTCGTGTTGGAGGGATGGCGTAGGAACGACCTCATCCGTTTCGGAAAATATACCGGAACTTTCGACTTCAAGCCGAACAACGATGATGCGGATAATCACACCCTTCTATTCCCGATACCTCAGCAGGTGATAGACAACAATCCTCAGATAGAACAGAATAAAGGATATTGACAATGGATACTTTGAAAAAATCAGAAATCATTGAAACTCCATATTTCTTCACAGGCAACGATATGGGAGGCAAGGGAGTGAATTCGAGCGTACGCCTGTTGCGTGACCTCAAGGGCATCTATGCCGACACCAAGGCATTCGAGGAGATGGACCAGAATACAGTGGCATACAAGGTCGAATCGCTTGAACCGGATCCTCAAGGTACTCCCGGAGGACTTTATATGGGCATTACTTTCCTGTCTCCCGGAAAAGTGGGGAAAGAGTATTTTATGACAAAGGGGCATTTCCACCTCAACAGGGAGAATACGGAATATTACTGGGGCGTGAGCGGTGAAGGAATGCTCATCCTTATGGACGAAAACCGCAATGTCTGGGCTGAGCGTATGCATCCCGGAACTCTGCACTACATACCCGCCCACGTTGCGCACAGGGTAGCCAATGTAGGCAATGAAACCCTCGTTTTCGCTGCCAGCTGGCCTTCGGATGCAGGGCACGACTATGAATCCATAGCCCGTGATGGTTTTGCAAAGAGACTGTTTGAGATAGACGGAAAACCGGAACTCGTATGAGCAGCTATGTCGGAATAGATTTGGGTGGAACCATAGTCAAAATCGGACTTGTTTCATCAGGAAGACTGATTTCGTCCCGAAGGATTAAGGCGGAAGCATCATCCGGACTTGGGGCTATGCTGGATTTGATAGAAGGGACAGTCCGGGGGATGCTTGAGGACAATGGCACCTCCGACCTTGCCGGAATGGCACTTGCATTTCCCGGCATCGTGGATTTCAAGGCTGCGAGGGCTGCTGCGACCAATGCCAAATATGACGAAGCTCCGTCTTTGGATATGAGAAAATGGGCAGCAGACAGATTCGGGGTTCCTTTTGTAATGGACAATGACGCCCGTATGGCTATGGTTGGCGAATGGAAGTGCGGCGCAGGACGGGGAAGTGAGAATATGGTTATGATGACCATAGGTACGGGGATAGGCACGGGGGTCGTGGTCGATTCCAGACCTTTGTACGGCAGAAATTGGTGCGCCGGTTCCCTCGGAGGCCATTTCACCATAGAGTACAGGGGACGGAAATGCACTTGCGGCAATATCGGTTGCGTGGAAGCCCATTCTTCGTCTTTCTTCCTGCCTGAGATAATAAGGGCAAACACCGCACTTCCCGAGGATTTCAGGAGTAGGGCCTGTGATATGGACTTCAAGTCATTGTTTGACCTGTTCCGTGCAGGTGATGCTGGCGCCCGCATAGTCGTAGAGGAGTGTATGGATGTATGGTCTGCCGCAGTCGTCAATTATATCCACGCCTACGATCCTGAAAGGGTGGTGATAGGTGGAGGGATAATGAAATCTGCGGATATCATACTGCCTTATGTCAGAGGCAAGGTGGAGTCAATGGCCTGGTGCCCGGGAGGGAAGGTGGAGATCGTGTCTTCCGTTCTCGGAGACGACGCGGCACTGCTTGCGGCTGAATATTATTTTTAACAGAAATGGTTATGAGTTATCTTGGAAAAGGACTGAAATCAAATTATGACAAATACCCTGTGGTGGAAGTTCCGGGATATGAAGATGCGTGCATTTGTGGGTGGAAAGAAATAATGGATGAACTCGGAGATGCGGCAGGGGAGTCCGGGATTCTGATTCTTGAATGCTATCAGGGTGTCTTGGACGCAGAGGTCCTCTCTGCAGTCCGTGGGGCGTTCCCGAATGTCCCTGTCTATCGTACGGATGACGCGATGAGAACCTCTGGGGAATTACTTGAAATACTCGGTGAAGACATAACTGATGACGAGATTTTCGGGTATATGACCAGGTATCATATCGATGTATATTTCAATCTGGAAAAAGTTGAGGCGATGAGGCGTGAAATTGCATCTGACAAGTCCGGGCTGAAGATAATCTATGGCGTGGGAGCCTCATATATATGGCAGGGTGGAGGCGTCCTTGCATATCTGGATATGGCAAGATGGGAAATCCAGATGCGTTTCCGTCGCAACGAGGTGTCCAATGTAGGGTTTGAAAACAAGGATCAGAGGGCAGGACTCCAGTACAAGCAAGGTTTCTTTGTCGATTGGCGCATACTTGACAGGTGGAAGAAAAAAATATATGGTCTTATGGACTATGTCCTTGACACGAATGTTGCCGGAAGCCCTAAAATGGTCTCATCCGATGCCTTTTTCGCCGGTCTTGAGGAGGCTTCCCGCAGGCCTTTCAGGGTCGTTCCATATTTTGACCCGGGAGTCTGGGGCGGCCAGTGGATGAAAGAGGTTTGTGACCTGGACAGGAGCAAACAGAATTACGCCTGGTGTTTTGACTGCGTGCCGGAAGAGAACAGCCTCTATCTCGGATTCGGGCTGAACCGTTTTGAGATACCTTCCATCAATCTTGTGTTCCTCCATCCTGTGGAGTTGCTCGGTCCGAATGTATATGGCCGTTTCGGAGACGAATTCCCTATACGTTTTGACTTTCTTGACACGATGGGCGGAGGCAATCTGAGTCTCCAGGTGCACCCTTTGATAGAATATATCCAAGAGAGATTCGGTATGCACTACACGCAGGAGGAAAGTTATTATATACTCGATGCAGAGGAAGACGCCAGCGTCTATTTGGGTGTGAAAGCCGGGACAGTGCCCGAGGAGATGGTAGAATCCCTGTCTGAAGCCCAAGATACCGGCACATTCGATGCGGACAGGTTTGTGGGCAATTATCCTGTCAAGAAGCACGACCACGTACTTATCCCTCCCGGAACCATACATTGCTCCGGACGGAACAGTATGGTGCTGGAAATCAGTGCCACCCCTTACATATTCACATTCAAACTCTGGGACTGGGGACGTGTGGGACTTGACGGACGTCCGCGCCCTATCAACATAGGTCACGGAAAGAATGTCATTCAATGGAACAGGACCGAGGAATGGGTGCGCAGGGAAGGTATCAATGACATATACAAGGTGGCTGAAGGCGAAGGCTGGATAGAAGAACACACAGGACTGCACGAGCGTGAATTCATTGAGACACGCAGACATTGGTTCACAGGAAAGGTGCCTTTTGATACTGAGGGTTCGGTTCAGGTTATGAATCTCGTGGAAGGCAGGGAGGCTGTCGTCGAGAGTCCGACAGGAGCATTCAACCCTTTCGTGGTCCACTATGCGGAAACTTTCATAATACCAGCCTCAGTCGGAAGTTACACAATCCGCCCGTTTGGAGAGTCGGAGGGAAAGCGATGTGCAACAATAAAAGCCTCGATTAGAAAATGAAAAAGTTCGAATATGACCCGGGGTTTGGCATAACCCCGTCTGAAATAGGTCTCGGCTTTGTTTACGGTCCCGGAGTCTTCGGTCCGGAAGTCGAGAACAGGACACTGGATTCCATCCGCAAAAGTCTTATGGACCACGATTGCGATGGTCCTGAAATCGTCTATGCCATTGCAATGGATGTGGGAAAGAGCGAGCACCGGGATGTGTTGGAAAAAACCCATCTGCTTTACGGGGCTGTCGCATATGCTAAGGGACAGCTGGGGGAGGAACCTGTCAGAAGCCAGGGTCACATCCACGCCATATCTTCATTCAGTGCACAGTCTACTCCGGAAGTGTATGAAATATGGTCCGGCAAAGCCATAATTTATATGCAGGAATATGCCGAAGACAATCCGGGGCGCTGTTTTGCCGTGTGTGCCGGTCCGGGAGACGTGGTTATCGTGCCTCCATATTGGGCTCACGCCACGGTGAGCGCATCCGGACCTCAGGATGAGCCAATGACTTTCGGAGCCTGGTGTGTGAGAGACTATGCCTTTGATTATAAGGGTGTAAGGGCTCATAATGGCATAGCCTGGTTTCCTTATGTCAAGGACAATGAGATTCTTTGGAAAGCCAATCCTGCCTATCATAATTCGGAGTTGATATGCAAAAAGCCGGAGGATCATCCTGAACTCGGCATAGTGAAAGGGGAAGCGATTTACAGGACTTTCGAGAAAGACCCGGGTGTTTTTGCCTATGTGGTGGACCCGTCCCTGAAGAAAGAAGTTTGGACTAATTATATTCCTTAGGTATATGAGCAGACAGAAAACACCATTTTTCGTGATAGTTATGGCAGTCGTGGCTGCAATGGGAGGCTTGCTCTTCGGATTTGACACGGGCGTCATTTCGGGAGCCATTCCTTTTCTCCAGAAAGATTTCGGCATAGGCGAGAGTACCGTTGAGTTCATTACGACAGCAGGGCTCGTGGGTGCCATATTGGGCGCTTTAGTTGGAGGTGCCGTGACCGACAGGCTTGGGAGACGCAAGATACTCATAGCCTCGGGGCTTGTATTCGCAGTCGGGGCCTTGTGGTCCGGATTTGCCACTTCTCCTGCCAGCCTTGTGACGGCAAGGCTCTTCCTCGGCATAGCCATAGGCACATCCTCATTCGCAGTGCCTCTGTACATAGCCGAGATATCTCCAACACGCATAAGGGGC
>JBJEJT010000048.1:0-5513 GCA_051878255.1 Candidatus Cryptobacteroides sp.
CACCGGAAAAATCCACACCACCTTCAATCAGGCTCTCACGGCTACCGGCAGGCTCAGTTCAGTGAAGCCTAACCTCCAGAACATACCGGTGAGAAGTGAAAGGGGCAAGGAAATCCGCCGTGCCTTCGTGCCCTCCCGTCCTGACGGGGTCATCATCTCCGCCGACTATTCCCAGATAGAACTGAGGATTATGGCACACCTGAGTTGCGACAGCAATCTCGTGGAAGCTTTCCGTGCCAACGAGGACATACACGCAATGACTGCGTCGAAGATTTTCGGAGTGGACCGGGACCAGGTAACCCCGCAGCAGAGACGCATAGCCAAGACTGCCAATTTCGGCATCATCTACGGCATCTCCGCCTTCGGTCTCGCACAGAGGCTGAGGATTCCGAGAAATGACGCCAAAGGCATAATCGACGACTATTTCAAACATTTCCCATCCATATCCTATTACATAGAGGACACCCTCGCGGCTGCCCGCGAGAACGGCTATGTGGAAACGGTGTTCGGCAGACGCAGATACCTTCCGGACATCAATTCCCGCAATGCGACAGTCCGGGCGCTTGCCGAGCGCAACGCCATCAACGCCCCGATTCAGGGCACTGCAGCCGACATCATCAAACTGGCTATGATAAATGTGGACCGCAGAATCACACAAGAGCGACTCAGAAGCCGTATGGTGCTCCAGATCCACGACGAACTTCTCTTCGATGCAGTGCAGGAGGAAGCCCCGGTGCTGAAGCGTATGGTGGTGGAGGAAATGGAGAACGTCGTGAAACTGACCGTACCTTTAACCGTTGAATGCAATGAAGGGAAAAACTGGCTCGAAGCTCACTGACCTGAGCGATTTGGAACTCATAGGGAAAGCACGGGAGCAGGACCAGATGGCTTTCGTGATCTTATACCAGCGATATTATGGCGCCCTCAGCGCACACGTGTCCAGATTCATCTCCAACAGGGAAGATTTGGAGGACGTGTGCATCGAGTCTTTCCAAAAGGCTTTCAGCCGCATAGACACCTACAAGGAGGAATATATGTTCTCGACCTGGCTGTTCAGGATAGGACAGAACACCGCCTTCGACCATCTGAGCAAGCGTCAGCGCAAGGACGAGAATATGCCGCTGCAGACCATCAGCCAGGACGCCCCATTGGAAATCCCGTCCGGAGCCACCTCCCCCGAAGAGACTGTCATACATAGGGAGGAATACGACAAATGGCTGACTGTCATAGACTTGCTCAAGGGGGACTATAAAACCGTGGCAAAGATGTTTCTCATCGACAATTTCGGGTACAACGAAATAGCCGAGGCTCTCGACATTCCGCTGAATACGGTAAAGACCAAGATCCGCAGGGCGAGGGCTATGCTGATGAAGATGATGGATACCGACGACGAACTGCTGTAAGACAACTGACACCTGATATGGAATTTGCTGAATTTGAATCTCTGCTGAAAACCCTGCTGCCGGAGGCGGATGCCGCTGCCATTGACCGTTTCCGCCGGATGGAGGCTCTCTACCGGGACTGGAACGCGAAAATCAACGTGATTTCACGCAAGGACATAGACCATCTCTATGACCACCACATCCTGCACTCCCTCTGCATAGCCCTTTTTCTCAAGTTTCAGGAACCGGACGCTTTCCGTGCCTGGCTCGATGGCGGGCTGAAAGTGCTGGACCTGGGCTGCGGTGGAGGATTCCCGGGGATTCCCCTTGCCACCCTCTTCCCTGGCGTGCAGTTCACGCTCTGCGATTCCATAGGCAAGAAAATCACCGTGGCAAGGGAAGTTGCGTCCTCCCTCGGACTGGAAAACACCGAATGTGTGAATGCGCGTGCGGAAAGCCTGGCAGGTCCATACGACTACGTGGTGTCCAGGGCTGTGACCTCACTCGACAACTTCCTCCCCTGGGTCAGGGGCAAGTACCGCAGGCAGGTGCTTTGCCTCAAAGGAGGGGACCTGGCTGCGGAGACTGCGGAGGCAATGGGGAAACTGCATCTGCCGAAAGGTTCAGTCGGGGTCTGGCGCATAGAATCCGTACTTTCCGACGAATACTTCTGCGGCAAGAACGTGGTCTGGGTCAGATAGAACCTCCGTGTACGATGGCAGGGTTCAGACGAAGTTGGGAATAGTTTATCTTGTGGGAATTATTGACCCTGTCCAGCAATATCTTCACTGCCAGTTTCGCCATATCCTCGACCGGCTGGCTCACCCTCGTTATGACCGGAGTCATATATTCCATATAGAGGTTGTCGTCAAAGGACAAGAGGGCAATGTCCTCGGGAATCCGCAATCCAACCTCCCGTATGGCTTTCAGAGCCCCAAGCATAATGGTGTTGCTCAGGGCGAAAATCGCTCTGGGCTGCTTGTTTGAAATAAGCAGTTTCGCTTCCAGATAGCCGTTCTGCACAGAAAATTCATCGCCCACCACACGTATCATCTTCTCGAGACCGGCTTTTTTCATTGCGTCCGTGTATCCGTTCACCCTCTCTGTGTTCGGGGTAGAACTCAACTCCCCCTGGATGCAGGCGATGTCCTGGTAACCCTCGGAAATCATCAATTCTGACGCAAGGAAACTTGCCCTGTAGTTGTTGGAGGTAACATAGGACAGGTTGGTGTCCGGGTAATAACGGTCTATGAGAACCACAGGAATATCCAGGTCTATCCTTTCCAGTGCCACGGGATTATCTCCGCAAGGAGCCACAATCAACCCATCTACATTCCTTTGTATCAAAGCCTTGGAATAGTCCAACATCCTTTGTTCGCTCTCCATCGTGTCAATTACAATGGTCATAAACCCGAACTTGTCCAGCTCGGCGATGATAACACCTGCCATTTCAGCGAAATAGGGATTGGAAATGGACGGCAGGAGCAGACCTATCGTCTTGGTTTTATTTTTGCGCAAAGTTTGCGCAATGGAAGAAGGCTTGTATCCGCAGCGTTTAGCCTCTTCCAAAACTGCGTCGGAAGTTTTTTCAGATATACGAAATTTCGAGGGATTACCACTTAAAACCCTGGAGACCGTAGTTATAGAGTACCCCGTCCTGGAAGCGATGGTCGAAAGAGTCTCTTTTTTCATTGTTTGCGAAATATTTTGAAAACTTTGCGCAAAAATAAAGTTTTTTTCATAAAAATATCTCTCAAATTTTGCATTTGTTCAGAAAATTAAAATTTAGATTTGTCAAACCACATAAAGGACACTATGAACAAAATATCTCTGACATTGATGTTGCCCCTCTGTCTGGCCGCCTGCACAAGTCGGGACAGGGTGTCTGTCTTACCCTCCCCCACGATACGTTATGAATTGAGCGGAGGTGCCGGACATTATGACTATGCACCGAGTTTCATCATAGACGAATACGGAATCATCTACGGTTTCCTCTGCGAGAACCGGGACCCTTTCAAAATCGTGGACTATGTCTATCTCTACAAAGGCATTCCCGTGGACGGGGTTTACGTATGGCAGAAAGGGACCCAGATACTTGCACCATCTGATACGGGTTGGGACGATTGTCATATCTGCGACCCGGACGTAAGGGAGTTCCGCACGGTCTGGAACGGGGAGACCTACGACTGGATAATGACGTACCTCGGCGTGGACCAGTGGGACTGCAAGCACAACCAGATCGGCCTTGCCGTTTCCAAGTGCATCGAGGGACCTTACATAAAATATGACGGCAACCCTCTCGTTCCCTACGCGGGCCGCGACAAATGGGGCACGGGCCAGAGCACCACGATAGTGAAGAATGACTCGACCATTGTCCTCTACTACCATTCAACGACTGAAAACGGTCCCTATGCCAGAAGGGAAATAATTCTCAACGACTTGGACAACATCCGCACAGGTGAAGAGGAAGCCATTCCCCACCTGTCCCCCAACTCGTACCCGATGTACTCCAAGGACAAGATCTATATGGTGTCGGAAATGAGGAGCGAGGAGTATGACTGGTCCAAGATACCGACCTGGGTCGGGGACATCTGCAGGGTGGCATCTATGCCTGCCGACGGGGATATGTTCTCGGAAACGGACCCGTGGACAGAGATCGGTCGCATCACTCCAGGATTGTCCGGGTTCCCGCGCAACCACAATCCGGGATTTCTCACCGACACAAAAGGCTATATGCCGGACAAGGACAAACTGACAGTATATTTCACACCAGCGGTTACAGGGGAGGACTGGCTTTGGTCCTACGACTTGTATTCTGCCACGTTTAATCTACACTAATCGCTATGAAAGAAAAGAAAATTTTGGTTATCGGGAGTAGCAACACTGATATGACCATCAAGGCTGACAAACTTCCGCTTCCGGGAGAAACCATTTTAGGTGGCAAATTCATCCTGGGACCGGGAGGAAAAGGTGCCAATCAGGCTGTGGCAGCACGCAGACTTGGCGGCAACGTCGAGTTTGTATGCAAAGTTGGGAAAGACATTTTCGGAAAGAACTCGATTGAAGGCTATATCCGGGAGGGCATCGATATGAGCCATACACTCTATTCCGACGAAGCCTCAGGCATAGCATTGATTCTGGTGGACGGGAATGGAGAGAATATGATCTCAGTCGCTCCCGGAGCCAACGGGGACCTCACTGTCGAAGACATAGAAAGCATTGCCGACACGATCAGGGAGGCTGACTATCTTATTCTTCAACTTGAAATTCCGGTAGAGTCCGTACTCAGGGCAGCCCAGATAGCCCACGAAGCCGGGGTGTATGTAATTCTCAATCCCGCACCTGCCTGCAATCTGCCATCTGAGCTGTTCCACTACATATCTCTGATAATTCCGAACCAGACAGAAACCTATCTGATGACCGGCATCGAGCTCAAAGACGAAGCATCCTTCCAGCAAGCAGTCAAGGCGCTGAACGGGATGGGAGTCAAGGATGTCATCATAACCCTGGGGTCGAAGGGCTCACTCGTATTCACAGGCAGGGAATGCAGGCTCGTACCTGCAAAGAAAGTGAAGGCCGTGGACGCCACTGCCGCCGGGGACACTTTCTGCGGGGCTTTGTGCGTGTCTCTGTCGAAAGGTTCAGACCTGGCTGAGGCAGCCGAATTCGCAACCAAGGCATCCGCCATCACCGTACAGACCGTAGGAGCCCAAAACTCCATCCCATATATAAAAGACATCAATTAATTAAAATCACCGCATTATGTTCATCGCTAACAGTCAATTCTTGGCAGTTGTTCTCTGCTTCATCACTATGCTCTGCTGGGGTTCTTGGGGAAACACCCAGAAACTGGCAGCAAAAAGCTGGAGATATGAACTGTTCTACTGGGATTACGTAATTGGAATGGTCCTGTTCTCTCTGATTCTTGCCTTCACATTGGGCAGTTTCGGTTCTGAAGGAAGACATTTCACGGATGACCTTGCCCAGGCTGACATCAAAAGCATAGCCTGGATTCTACTGGGCGCGGTTGTATTCAATGTTTCCAACATTCTCCTTTCCGCATCCACATCAAAGGCAGGGATGTCAGTCGCGTTCCCTCTCGGGGTGGGGCTGGCACTGGTGGTCGGAGTC
>JBJEJT010000049.1:0-5448 GCA_051878255.1 Candidatus Cryptobacteroides sp.
AGGGTGAATCCATAAGTGGTATTTCTGTCTTTTGCACGATCTCCAATTTCCTCTTTCTTATAGTTGGTGTTACCTCTGAGGAATTCGTTGTTGTGATAAACAAAGGCAGATCCCTTGAAAGTGTTGGTACCGGACTTTGTGATGGCATTCATTCCTCCACCGATGAAGTTTGTCTGACGTACATCGAAAGGAGCAATTACAACCTGTATTTCCTCAATGGCATCCACAGAAATAGGGTTACCTCCAGGAAGAGCATCAGACAATCCGAAGTTGTTGTTGAAGTTTGCACCGTCCACCGTAAAGTTGGTTGAACGTCCATCAGAACCGGAGAAACTCATACCATTTCCGCCGTATGGAGAAAGTTTTGCAACTTCAGTCAAATTTCTGCTGATGTTAGGCAGTTCATCAATCTGACTTCTTGAGATGTTAGTCGCTGCACCCGTTTTCTCGGAAGAGAATTTGGAGGCAGGGGTGGCAATCACGATTGCTTCACCAAGCATAAGCTTGTCTTCCTTGAGAGAAGCGTTGAGGCTGAAGGATTCGGCAAGCTGAAGTTTGATGTCTGTGTAGGTCACTGTCTGGAAGCCCAGGCAGGAAACCTCTACTGAATAAGGACCGCCGGCACGCATACCATTAATAACAAAGCGGCCTTGTTCATTAGACACGGCCGCATACTTTGTTCCTGATTCTGTGTGGGTTGCAACTACTGCAGCTCCTACTACCGGAGCACCCGACTCATCCGAAACACGACCGTTGAGACCAGATGTGGTGACCTGAGCAAAAGCAGAGACACCAAACATCAATGCTGAGACCAAAAGGCACAGCAAACACCTAATTGTTTGTTTCATAATGTTTTAATAGGTTTATAAATTCTTTAACGATGCAAAGGTATAAAAATTTAACGGGATGCCGAAATAGAAATTGAAAATTATGACGCGATTTAACGGCTTTGCAACAAGAGGCGAGATGCCCGGTCGGAACCGAAGAAAGATAGGCAAGCCAAAACACTGAAAACTTAATAGATTTGGCTTGAGAATAATTATAAGCGAGCCAGATCTATCGTTTTTTATGAGATTTGGCGCAGCTATAATTTTGGCGGATTGGTTTTTTATGTTTACCTTTGCGGGCGAATATGTGGAGAGATTTGTCTGCTTGCAACCACTTGAAAAAATGCTAAAATTGTCAAGAAAGACCTACGGGTCTGACTGTAAGTAATTTGGCGGCTCTGCATATTCGATATGCGGAGTTTTTTGTTTTATACAATTGCAGCATCCGGACCTTCATTACGCACGGGGATGGTGCTGCGCCAGAAAAATAACCATTATGTCAGAAAAGAATTATTTGTTTACGTCCGAATCCGTCTCGGAGGGACATCCGGACAAAGTGGCAGACCAGATTTCCGATGCGGTGCTGGATGAATTTCTGCGCCAGGATCCCGAAGCGAAGGTCGCCTGCGAGACTTTCTGCTCCACAGGGCTGGTGATTGTGGGCGGAGAAGTCCGTTCCGACGACGCCTATGTGGACATCCAGAAAGTCGTGAGGGACACGGTAAACAGGATAGGCTACAACAAGGCAGAATACCGTTTCGACGGCAATTCCTGCGGAGTGATGAGCACGCTCCACGAACAGTCGGCGGACATCAACCGCGGAGTGGACCGCAAGACCAAGGGAGAAGAGGACCTGGCAGACATTCAGGGGGCAGGCGACCAGGGAATGATGTTCGGCTATGCCTGCCGAGACACCGAGGACTATATGCCTCTGCCCCTTTACCTTTCGCACATCGCCCTCAGGGTGCTTGCCAGAATCAGAAGGGAGAAGAATTCCAGGATGCCGTATCTGCGTCCGGACGCGAAGTCCCAGTTCACAGTCGAATATGACGGGGAGACCGGAAAACCGGTCCGCATCCACACCATCGTGATTTCCACCCAGCACGACGAATTCACGTCGGACGACTTCTTTATGCAGTCCAAAATACGCAAGGACGTAAAGGAAATCCTGATTCCGGAGATGCTCAAGGAAATCCCAGAGTCGGAGGCTGCACTCTTCAAGGGGGAATATGACGGGGAGAACAATCCCCAAGGTTATATCCTTCACGTCAATCCTACGGGCAAATTCGTGATTGGCGGACCTCACGGCGACACGGGTCTTACGGGCAGGAAAATCATCGTGGACACTTACGGCGGCAAGGGAGCTCACGGCGGCGGAGCGTTTTCAGGCAAGGACCCGTCCAAGGTGGACAGATCGGCGGCCTATGCTGCGAGATATATTGCGAAGAATCTGGTGGCTGCGGGGGTGGCAGACGAGATCCTGGTGCAGGTTTCCTACGCAATCGGGGTGGCACGCCCGGTAAGTATTTTTGTGAACAGCTACGGGACTGCGGCTTGCGACAGGGACGGGGAGAAAATCAGCGATGCTTTGATTGCCGGGAAAATCGGGGAACTGTTTGACCTCAGGCCGGCTAAGATCATAGAGAAATTCGGGCTCAAGAATCCGATCTACGAACCTACTGCTGCTTACGGACACGTGGGGCGGAAGCCTTACCGGAAAGAGGTCACTTTCATTCGCAACGGTGTCAGGACCACAAGGGAGGTCCAGTTCTTCGGATGGGAACTGCTGGATGCCGTGGACGATGTGCGTGCGGCGTTCAAACTTTAAGATACGGTCGGTGCGGCGCAGGTCATACATTCACCCAGTGGATGCGTATGCCTTTGCGTTCCATACCGCGGAACCAGGTCATCTGCCGTTTGGCAAACTGATGTATGGCTATTGCCAGGAGCCTGGTCATTTCTTCGAGTGACAGCACACCCTGAATGTGCAGGGTGACAAATTTATATTCAAGCCCGTAGTAGATGAGGTCTTCGGCCGGAACTGCACGGGCTTTTCCGTTTTCATCCTTTGGCAATGCCGGGTGCGTCCCGTCCATAAGGGAACGGACTTCCCCTACCATCCCCTCTTCCAGTCTGGCTTTGAGCCGGGCATCAATCCTCGCATTGCGGACCTCACGGCTCACGAGCGTACCTATGTAATAAGTACTCTTGGGCAGATATTCCGTCCTCTCCACAGGATGTTCCTTGGCATAGATGGCAATCTCCAACGCCCGGATGAGCCTTTTACGGGTGTCATAGTCGGTGGAATTGTGCAGAGGCTTGAGGCTTGAGAGCAGCCGGATGAGGTCTTCCGTATCCTGTTTTTCCAATTCCGCCCTCAACCGGGGGTCTGCAGGCACGTCAGGGAGCGAATATCCGCAAGTGGCAGCCTCGATGTACAATCCCGACCCTCCGCACAGGACAGGGAACCCTCCCCTTGACCGGATTTCCCCATAGACCTTTTCAAAATCCCTTTGGTACTCATAGATATTGTATTTGCTGCCGGCATCGGCAATATCGACCAGATGGACCGGAACTTCCCCATATTCCCCCATATCCTTGCCCGTGCCGATGTCCATCCCCCTATAGACCTGTCTGGAGTCGGCAGAGATGATTTCCGCGACATCCCTCCCGGCAAGACGGTTGATTTCCCTTGCAAATCCCACGGCATAGCGTGTCTTGCCCGAAGCCGTAGGCCCGAGTATGCACACCAGGTCGATTTCCCCCCTGTTGTAAGAATCCAGCACCGCCGCCGGGTCTATGGTCTCAGCCTGGGGCAGTTCAGCCATTGCCGGCGGTTGAATGAAGGTTTTCGATGACATAATCCCTTAATTTGGACACAAATATACCAAGAACCGACGAAAAACATTACATTTGCAATCCCAAAAGAGTAAACTATGCCCAAAGCGAAAAGCAATGTTGAAATAAAGAACCGCAGAGCCTCCTTCGACTACGAATTCCTGGAGACCTATCAGGCGGGTCTGGTGCTCACGGGTACCGAAATCAAGTCCATCAGGGCGGGGAAAGCCTCGCTCGTGGATGCGTTCTGCTATTTCAACAACGGGGAACTCTATGTGAAGAATATGCACGTGGCAGACTACTGGTGGGGCTCCTGGGGCAAGCACGACCCGCGCCGCGACCGCAAGCTCCTGCTCACACGCAAGGAACTGGACAAACTGCAGAGGGCTGTGAAAGAAAAGGGCCTCACCATCGTGGCAGTGAAGCTCTATATCAACGAAAAAGGTTATGCCAAACTCCTCATTGCCCTTGCAAGGGGAAAGAAAGAGTACGACAAACGTGCATCAATCAAGGAGAAGGACCTCAGACGCGAGATGGAAAGGATTTAGCAAAGCCTGACAATCACTTAGTTTCCCTTGTAAACAACTTTACGCCCTGCCTCCACAAGTTCCTCCACGGTCAGGGAGAATTTCCTGTATTTCAGGGGGTCTGCCAGGATGTCCGCCCAATCGGTACTCTCAAACAGTGTTGCCTCAAACACATAGAACGGGACAGCATCATCCGGTCCATAGGTCTGCGTCGGATGAGTGACCTTGTCGTTAATCCAGATTTCCCTGGACTTCTTCACATCAAGAGGGAAACATCCCAATGAGTTTTCGTCAGGAACCGGTTTCTCAGCCGGGAGAGCGCCCGGATTCTCCGCATCCCCCTTTTCCGGAAGAATCCATACTGTCTTGACATTGCTGTCGTTGGCTATAGTCATAAGATAACAGTCCTCGGACGGATAAGGCATCGTATCCGCATAACCCTTGTCCTGGAGACAGGAGACAGCCGCCATCATCATTGCAACAGCTGCGAGTATGTATGCTAATCTTTTCATAATCCAAATCAGTTTCTGTCATTGCGTTTCCATCCGATATTCCAGCCCACGCCTATCTGTACGGAGCACATCGCCCACGGAAGACTTGCCTCGGTTTCCGTGACATCATCCCAATTGTATTTGTAGCTGTCCCTGCAATCATAGGTATAGACAGCCTCAGCCCAATTTTCCGGAGCATAGGCAGTCACGGCTGGCACAACTTTCTTTGTGAGAGTGATGTTCGGGGAATACCAGCCCTTGACGGCAATCTCCGCTGAAAGGAAGAAATGGCGTTTGAAGGTGTAGCATATCTGGCAGCCGGCATAACCCACCAAAGCCCAGTCGCTGCGGTATCTGTAGAAAGAACTTCCTGCCATCAGGAAATCCTGTTCCTTGACATTTACCGAATAGGTGGTGTAGTCCGGGAATGCGCTGTCATCGGTTCTGGAAAAGCGTTCATATCCTCCTGAACTGATTTCAAAACTTCCGATTCCTATCCCCACCCGGGGCCGGAGGCTCCAGTGTCCGAAATCGAAACGATACACTCCCCCGACTATGGCTGAGTTCAGGCAATAATCCAGGACGGAAGTGTTGCGGCAGGGGCTGTACTTGTATTTGTCCCCGTCTGCATAGTTCAGGGTGCGGAAATACCCTGTGCCTCCGGAAGATGCGAGGTCGGCGGAAAGGCTTGCGAAAATGCCCCAGTGTTTGCTGATGAAATAACTGTAGCGCAACTGTCCCTCACAACCCCCGGCGACGGTCAAT
>JBJEJT010000050.1:0-5395 GCA_051878255.1 Candidatus Cryptobacteroides sp.
CGCCGCGCCTTCACAGCCTTACACCTTTGTTGCACTGTTCACTTGAATTGGGGAGGTACAGCATTTATATTCTTAATCATTACTTTTGCATCAAAAATGAAGAAAACTCTAACTTGTCTGATGCTTACCCTCCTTGCAGGCATCTTTTTCAGCTGCGTGAAGAACGAGAATCTCGTCCCGTCGGCATCTTTGGAAGTTGTTTCCGTAGGCATCACATCTGCCGAAATCATTCTCAAGACATCCAATCTGACAGAGTACGCCTATGCGACATACGAGGATGGTGACATCGTAACCGATCCGAATGTTATTTTCAAGACCGGGACATCCGGCAGCCTCTCCAACGGTGACAACAAGATAACCGTCAGCGGCATCGAAGGAGATTCCCGATACACCTTGGCGGTAGCGTTCAAAGTTTCACAGGCTCAGTACTACGAGAAAGTTCTCACCGCCGAACTCGCCACTTCCAGCTATTCGGAGGGGCTCACACTCGTGAACACGACATACGACGGTTTCACAGTCCATTTCAAGAGACCATCTTCGGTGGGAAAGGACAATGTGATAAAATATGGCGCGACGAGCATAGCGTCGTACAACTTATGCAAACAGACATCCAACATACCGGATGCCGAAATGCTTATACTCAACGATGAAGTCTTCGACTACTGGACGGGAGACGGAACCGTGACATACAATGATGACAACATCATCAAACTTGATGAGAACGGAAATCCGGTCATAATGGACGGAGAGTATTTGGAGGTTCACGACAAGATTGCCCCGGGAGAACCTTTGGTATTCATTGCCGGAGAGTTTTCAATGGGAGAGTCTGAGTATGGCTGGGGCCAGGGCTATTACATCCCGCTGTTTGATATGCAAGGATATGAAAGCGAAGTGTTGTCCGGCGGCAGCTATCCGGGTCTCCAAGCATCTGGCGGAACACTGATTGAAGACAAGTATTGGAGTGGTTATCACGACAGGATCTTCTTCAATGCGAGAAAGCCCGAACCTCTCGATGCCAAGCTCAATGTGGGAGTAGACCCCAAGGCCGTTTCTGCGAATATCAGTTTCTCGCCGGATGAAAATGTCCGCCAATACTGCTATATCATCTGCGATGATCCGACTTATGAGGAAATCCTTGCGCTGATTGACAACAATGAAGACTACCTCCAGTGGTTCGTCACCTCGACGTTTGCATTTTATAACTACGAGGCAGATTCCAGGGAAGAGCCTTTGGAAATAAATTATGCTGCCGAAGCCGAAATGCAGTATCACATCCTGGTTACGGCTATGGGCAACGAAGACGGAACCACCCAGAATTTCCAGCATATTACATTTCAGACAACCGAAAAGATGTTATCGGCTCCAGAGGTCGTGGTAACTCCCGTGAAGAAAGACGAACTGTCTCCATATTCCGTATGTTTCAATGTGAAATGTCCATCCAAGGATGCAGCTTACGGAAAATATGCAGCCAACTACAGCCGCGAGTTTGAAATGACATTGAAAAAATACACTTATGAGGAGATTGTAGCCAATGGCTATGCCTTTACGGACGATGAGTTAGTACTGATCAATTCAGATGAGGGTTTGGAGATCTCATTTTCCACGATTCCAAATGAGACGACCCGTTTTGCCGTCCTGCTGTTCAACAGCGAAAACACCTCCAACACCATAACAGGGAACGAAGACTCGAAGGCGGTGGCAGAAAACACGTCTGACGAAGAACCCGCGGCACCACCGGTGGATTCCCATCTGTTCAAAGAACTTCTCGGGGAATGGACGATGACTGCCAGCGTAACCAAGTATGACTACTATCAGGGTGGAGAAGTGGCTGCCGGAGAACGCTCCTGCAAAATCACGATTACCGACAAGGTGACATATCCAGAGACTCTGCCGGAAGAAGTCTATGCGCTTTACGAAGGAAAAGACAAGGAATATGTGGATAATCTCTACAGCGAATTCAAAGAAGAGGCTGAAAGCTTCAACACCTGGCTCAAAAACCAGAACTATCTGCTCTGCCTCGGCTTCGGATATACTGACGACATAAAGAAATATCTGCCGGGGAACGGAATATACAAGGATGCCTATGACCTTTTCACGGATCCGGACTACAGTGCTTACGACACCAAGTCACTCTTCATTAACTTTGGTCCGAAATGGTTCATTGAGATTGCTTCTGACGGGACTATATCGGTGCCATTCAACAACATCACGATGTATCCTATGTGCGGTTGGACACTGAAAAGCGCACAGGTTTATATGGCGGCATACAACCCAGATGGGGTTTTGTTCAGCAACAACGGAGAAACTCTGAGATTCCCTGCCGAATTCGATTCGGAAACCAGCACGCTTACCGTAAATCCGATAATAGATTCCAAAAACAAAGTCTTTTATCCGGCAGCCGGTATCAACTACTATGGCGGATTCCTTCACGATGACTGTACAATCAACAGTCCTCTCAAACTTACAAAAGGCTGGACCGAAGCCGAATAAACGAAAAACAGACAATGAAAAGAAACATATTCTCCATTCTCACAGTGGTCGCTGCATTTTTCGCAGCGACCTCTTGTGGAAAAGACAGCGAAACGGCAGTTTCGGGACTGACAATCAGCGTGGATACTCCAGTCATCAGGGCTGACGGACAATCGGCGGCAAAAATTATAGTCAAGTTCGGGAATAGTCCCGTCACATCCGGGGTAAGTTTTTACGATGCCCGGACAAACAAACCGATAGAGATCCCGGATTTCAAATTTACGACCCAGACGGCTGGCACATATTCCTTCTGGGCTGCATACCAGACCTTCCAGACCAGCACACTGGACATTACGGCTGTGGATTCACCTCTACCGGAGTTGCCTTCTGACACGCAACCCACAAAAACCGTTTTCAAAAAAAGAACCTTCATAATCCAGTTCACAGGAACAGATTGCCAGTATTGCCCGTATATGATCGATATACTTGAACAACTGGAAAAATCCCATCCGGAGCAATTCGTGCTTGCCGCCTGTCACACCTACAACCTCGGCGATCCGGCGTACCTTGGGTATAACATTGACAATGCCCTTGCCGTGGGAGGTTATCCAACCGTGGTCCTGAATATGGATAAAAGCCAGAAATTCAGCAACTACCAATATCCGTCCATGCTCACGGATATGCTCGAGGACGATTATGGGGATGGCAGCTGCGGCATTGGTATCTCAGTGGCAAGTACCGTTGATGGGGAGAATCTCATCATCAAGGCACAGATGAAAGTCGCGGATAGCGGAAGGTACCGCATCGGAGCCTGGCTTCTGGAAGATGGAATCGTGGGAAAGCAGCAAGGTTCCCCAAATGAAACGGACATACACGACAACTGCGTTCGTGACATCTACAGCAAGAACTCCTCTACGGACTATTCTGGTTCTCTTCATATTATGGAAGCCGGCAAGACTGCCAATCAGTTCTTCATCGGAAAACTGAAAAGCAATTGGCAAGTTGAGAATCTCCATATCGTGGTTTTTGTCTGCACGCAGAATGAAGCGGGCAACTATTTCGTGTCGAACGTGATAGACTGTCCTGCAGGTGGAAGCCTGACCTATGACTATTGAAATGAAATTCAGCAAAATATGCTCAATATTGATTCCCGCCGGATTAGGTCTCGTCCTGTCTTGTCAGCGGGAATCGTTTGAAGTTGAATATGACAACCGGGAAAGCCTGACCAAGGTCATATCCTTTGCAGAAGACTGTACAAGGGAAAAGTTGCTCGTGAAATTCAGTTCCGTCCCTTCGGATGGACAGTTGCGTGCCGTCGTTTCCTCAGACATCGAAAGCATAGCTCCGCTTTTCACCAAGACCAAGGGCAAGGAGGAACTGGAAAAACAGTTCGGTCTTGACAGATGGTTCGAACTGACTCTGGCAGAGGATGCAGATTTCGACCGGACCGTATCTTCCCTTGCCTCCCTGAGCCAGGTCAGTGCGGTTGAGTTATGCTCCAAGGTATCCAAGGCTTCCGACTGCATCGCACATCCTTATTTCTGTGATGGCGGGACCAAGGTCTCGACACCCGTTCCGGGACTGGACTTCAACGACCCTGCCCTTTCTTCACAATGGCACTATATAAACAATGGGGATCCCACATTTGCATCCAACGCATACCCTGGTGCCGACATCAATGTGAGGGACACTTGGTCCCTCGGCATTTGTGGCGACCCTTCGATCATTGTCGCAGTGGTGGACGACGGGGTGAAACACACCCATCCTGACCTTTCGGCAAATATGTGGACCAACGAGGCGGAAGCCAACGGCATTGAGGGTGTTGATGATGACGGGAATGGATTCATTGACGACATATACGGCTATAATTTTTGCACCGACAACGGCAGAATCACCCGGGATGCAGCCGAAGACACCGGACACGGGACGCATTGTGCAGGCATTATCGCAGCAGTAAACAACAATGGCACAGGCGTATGCGGGATAGCTGGAGGAAGCGGGAAGTCGGACGGCTGTCGCATTATGTCCTGCCAGATTTTCTCCGGGGCCTCCGGAGGCACCACGGACATTGTTACCAAAGCCATAAAATATGCCGCCGATATGGGCGCATCGGTGATTTCCTGCTCATTCGAATATGCTGCAAACTATGGCTCCGACAAAGAATACATCAGCAAAATAGGCTCAGCCGAAATAGATGCCCTCAGGTATTTCGAGGCTTCCGCCGGGAACAACAGTGTGCTTGACGGCAATATAGCCATCTTCGCAGCCGGCAACAACAGCCACCCTAATGCCCATTATCCGGGTGCCTTCCACGAGATAATCGCGGTGAGTTCCTTTGCCCCGGATTTCCTTCCTACGTTCTACACCAACTATGGACCCGGATGCAACATCTCTGCTCCCGGAGGCGAATATGCCCTCACATCCGTGCG
Source organism: Candidatus Cryptobacteroides sp. (assembly GCA_051878255.1). Classification (GTDB taxonomy): domain Bacteria; phylum Bacteroidota; class Bacteroidia; order Bacteroidales; family UBA932; genus Cryptobacteroides. The sequence continues at coordinate 4,899 of JBJEJT010000050.1, forward strand.
GGAAAACTCGGAAGTGCTCTCGACCCTCGTATCCGAAGTCAATAAATCCGACTACGGCTATATGCAGGGCACGTCGATGGCTTGTCCTCACGTAGCCGGGGTGGTGGCTCTCGCACTCTCCCACGCCAGTGAACTCGGGCACAGATATACGGTAGAAAGATTCAAGCAAATGATACTCAGTTCCGTAAACGATATGGACGGGAGAATATCATCCTTCACCACCAAGAGCTACTACAAAAATTATATGTATCCACTGTTGCTGAAACCTTTTGAGGGAAATATGGGTTCCGGTGCCATAGACTGCTGGCATCTTATGATGCAAGTGGAGGGTATTCCGTGCATTATAGCAAAGATTGGAGAAAAACAGGGACTGGACATTTCCGACTATTTCGGCAGTTCCGCAAACAGTTTGTCATTCTACGAAGTGAGTGTGGATGAAAAATCCAGAGAGTCGCTCGGTCTGGCAGAGGCACCTTATGTTGAAGGAGGACTTCTGT
>JBJEJT010000051.1:0-5343 GCA_051878255.1 Candidatus Cryptobacteroides sp.
AGGACATTACCTGGGAAACCTCGGAGATGGTGGATGTGGGTCTGGACTTCACGCTGTGGAACAAATTCTCTGTCACGGCTGACTGGTATCTCAAGAACACCCACGGAATCCTTATGACCTTGAACATCCCGCTGTCCACGGGCCTTTCGGCTCCGTACCAGAATGCCGGCGAAGTGAGGAACCTCGGTTGGGAAGTCGCGGCAGGCTACCACGATGAATACGGGGACTTCCGCTGGGGAGTGGATGCGAACCTGTCGGATGTGATCAACACCATCACCGATATGAAAGGGCAGTACGAGGAACATTCCGGCGGCATCATCCGAAACCAGGAGGGCTCTTCCATAAATTCCATCTATGGACTCAAATGTATAGGGATGGCAAGGACCCAGGACCAGGCTGACTGGGTGAATATGAACCTGCGCCAATTTGGGAAAGACATAGTCCCGGGAGACCTGATCTATGCCGACACCAACGGGGACGGGGTGGTTACGGACGCCGATATGACCATAATAGGCAGTGCAATCCCGCGCTACACCTACGGACTGACTTTGAGTTTCGGCTGGAAAGGCTTGAGCCTGAGTGCCTTTTTCCAGGGCGTGGGTAAAGCCGACTCGTACCTGAGTTCGTACTATGTCCAGCCTTGCATCAACGGCGGCACTTTCCGCCAGGAGCATCTGGACCGTTGGACACCTGCCACTCCGGACGGCTACTATCCGAGGCTGTCCTACAAGAGCGACCACAACCGCAAGCAGTCGTCGTTCTGGATGAGGGACGCCTCCTATCTCCGTCTGAAGAACCTCAATATAAACTATGCCTTTCCTGCAAGATGGTTCAAAGGCTACATAAAGCACCTTGCGGTCTTTGCCTGTGCCGAGAACCTTTTCACGCTGACAAAGTTCTACCAGGGCTATGACCCTGAGGTCGGATACGATGCGAATGGGGCAAACGGTGTGAGCCTCGGAGCAGTCGCCGACAATTATCCGCAGGTCAAGACCTACACTTTCGGACTTGAAATCAAATTCTGAGGATTATGAAAAAGATAACAATACCAATAATCGTCTCCCTGCTTCTTGCCGGATGCAGCCTGGACAAGAAGCCTTTGAACGGACCGTCCACGGTGGGTTTCCCGTCCACCGAGGAAGAGGCTCTGGCAGGAACATACGGGGCATACAGGGCTGTCGCCCAGAACTACGGACACCTCACGGCAGGATGGTGGAGGACTATCGACTGCATAACCGACATCGGGACCGGTAGGATTTCTTCGGCAGCCGTGAAACAGCTTACGACTTCCACCATCTCCACGGAGAACAACTGGGTGGTCCAGTTCTACAAACGCTCCTACCTCGCCATCGGCAGGGCCAACTTCGTGCTCGATGGAATCGACAATCTGTCCGGAACGGTTTCCGAGTCCACCATAGCCTGTCTGAAAGCCGAACTGCTTTGCATAAGGTCTTTCTGTTATGACCAGCTCATCCAGTATTACGGGGCAGTGCCATATATCGACCACAGCCTCAGTCTGGATGATATGTATTATCCCCGGGTGGAAAAGTCCAAAATCACGGAGCAGATAATCAAGGACTTGGACGATGAGCTCATTGAAGCCCTGCCGGACAGGTGGAGCAAGACCGACGGTGCCTCCGCCCGTTTCAGCAAGGTGGCTGCCTATATGCTCAAAGCCAGGATTTATATGAATTACGCCACTGCCGAGAACGGATGGTGGGAAAAGGCTATGGAATATGCGGACAAAGCCATTGCGATAGCGGAGGCATCCGGACACAAGCTCGCGGACTACGACCTGACTTTCTACCCTTCCCACACTGACGGCGAACCGAACTGCGCCCTTTTCTCCTATGCCGGGGAAAATGACGATGAGTGGATATGGTCCCACCAATACAATGCCCTCACGGATGACCTTTTGACTATCAACATCTACTACTATGCACCCCGCACGCTGAACGGAGCCTCCTGGATGGGGCCTTCGCAATTCCTCATAGATGCGTTCCAGTGCAGGGACGGCAAATCCATCACGGAATCGCCCCTGTACGACTGGCAGAATCCGTGGAGGAACAGGGACCCCCGTCTGGATTTGTTCTGTGTGAGGGATGACTCCAGGACGATGGGTGTGGAATACTCGCTGGACATCACGAAGGAAAAGGTCACGGACTATGTTGCGAACACGCAGATTGCCAACTCCAATGTCGTGGGCAACAAGAGCGAGTATGGTCCCAACGGGTCGATGGGTCCCGGTGGCTATCTATGGAGAAAGGGGTATGACGATTCATTCTACGGTGCCATAACGGGCGGAAGCCGGGAACAGACGAAAGATGCAATCAACAACGGGGTGTTCCGCCTTGCCGAGCTGTATCTGATTGCGGCGGAGAGCAGGATAGAACTGGACTTCGAACTGTCCCAGGCTGCGGAGTACATCAACAGAATCCGCAGCCGTGCCGGTATGCCTGCCGTCACTGCCTCCGACCAGGCGTCGTTGAGGACTGCGCTGCGTTATGAAAGGATGGTGGAACTCTGCAACGAGGGTTTCCGCTGGTACGACCTGAGGCGCTGGGGGATAGCGGAAAAGGCTATGAACAGGGATATGATGGCTCCGGGGCAGTCCACTTCCTCCTATCCGAGAAAGTTCATTTCCAATGCAATCCCTGTCATAGATGAAGACTGCATCGTCAGCTACGACGGGCAGACCTGGAACGGAGCAGCAAGCAATCTGAGAAAATTCAACACTTATGTTTTCAAGGTAGGAAAGGATGAACTCTGGCCAATCCCGAAGTCGGAACTTGATTCAAACAAAGGAATGGAACCATCGGACCAGAATCCGGGATATTAAAAAATACAATGATATGAAGACTTACATTTTGACAATCGGTGTTCTTCTGTTGATGACATCATCGTGCAGCAGAGGGGCGAACCTGGATTTCTCAGGCACAGTGGATGCCGTCAAGGGAAAAATCTGCTGGGACGACGGCACTCCGGCTGCCGGCATCCAGGTAAGTGACGGTTTTACAATCACAAGGACCGGTGCGGACGGCAGTTATCGTATTGACAAGCGAAATGTCTATGCACAATGGGTTTACTACACAATCCCTGCGGATGCCGCCGTGGAGGTGAACGACGAGGGAATGCCCTGCTTCTACAAGGCATTGGATGTGAATACTCAGGAATACGACTTCACGCTGAAGAAGTCCGGGGTGGAGAACCGTTTCAGGATACTTGCCCTTGGCGACCCGCAGGTGAGGGAGGCGAACAACGGCATATACCGCTTCAACAATGAGACCGCACCGGACATACGGGAGTGGGTGGCTTCCAAAGGCGGGGATATGCCCACCTATGCGGTTTCCCTCGGAGACCTGGTCCATAACGAATGGAACCTGTATCCTGAAGTGAAGAAAATGCTGTCAAAGGAGAATCTCTCCGTCCCGTGTTTCCAGGTGATAGGCAACCACGACCACGAATTCCTTTCTTCCGACCCAATTCCGGACCTGCGTTCCCAAAGGAAGTACGAGGCGGCTATGGGTCCCGTGAATTATTCTTTTGAAAGAGGAAATGTCCATTTCCTGATACTCGACAACATTGTCCACGAGGGAAAGACCGAGTCCAGTTGCACGGAGGAAATCTGTGAACGGGTGATGCAGTGGGTGAGGGAAGACCTTGCTGCAGTGCCGGAGGACAAGACCGTGGTGGTGTTTATGCACGCCCAACTCGAATACGGCTCGGCTCCCGAACTGTATGAACTCCTGTCCGGGTTCAAGGAGGCGAGAGTGATCTGCGGGCACCTCCACTATCTCAACAACCTCGTGGAAAACGTGAACGGGAAAATAATCCGCAACGATGACGTGTGTACCACGAATGGTGTGGACTGGTGCGCACAGGTGGCAGGTGGCGGCGAGCCTATGGGCTACGCGTCCTATGAATTTGAGAACGGGACGGTGACAAACCACATCTACAAGTCCACAGGAAAGCCTGCGGACTATCAGATCCGTCTGTACCGCCCTTCGGATTTCCCTCCTTTCGAGTACTCCGTACAGGGCAATGCCCCGAGAACCTACAAGTTCGGGGTCGAGGGCGACGGAATGATAGTGGCTAACATCTGGAATGCCACCGACCAGTGGAAGTTCGAAGTCTATGAAGACGGGGTGAAGACATCGGATGCCCTCGAGAATCTGAAGATGTACGATGCCTGGTCCTGCTGGTATTTCTATATGGTTCTGGGCAGGAATACCTATAGTTATTCCCGTCAGAGCCGGCATATGTTCTGGTATGAACTCAAGAACAGCAATGTCTCCTCGATCCGGGTGACGGCTGAGGATGAATACGGGAACAAGTTCGAACAGACCGTGTTCACGACAAGAGACGAAAGTGATTATCCCAAATACTGAATTATATGGAAACAAATTCTGCGAAAAGTTATGTGACACCTTGCGTGTTCGAATATGATGTGTCTCTTCCGGGGACAATAATGGCAAGTTACCGGTCAAACGGGTTTGAGGATGCCACGGAAACCGATTACGTATGGTAAGTAATCCTCAAAAAATAACTTGTCTGACGCAACTTATTTTTTTTCGTATTACTATAAGGATATGATTATGAAAAGAAATGCAATATTTTGGATGACTGTAGCCGTCATCTGCGTGTCCTGTTCCAAGGTTATGGTGCAGGATGAGAAGTCACAGCCGGATGAATCCGGAAAAGATGTCTATCAGGGAGCCGTTGCAGTGACGTTTACTGCCGTTTCCGATGATACAAAGACCACGATTGGAGAACTTGTGGAGGGGAAACGCAGCATCAGTTGGGAAAAGGATGATGAGATTGCAATATTTTTCTCGGACAAGACCACCACGTCAAAGGCAGTTTCGGCAGGGCTTTCCACTGAGTTCACTGCCAATGTGGATGAGGCTGACGCATATTATGCAGTATATCCAGCCTCGGCTGGAAGCCTGAACGGGAATGAGGTGACGGTCTCCATCCCATCCACCCAGGATGTCTCGTCAGGTTTCAGGGCGGCTCATTATGCGGCGGCTTTGGCTGTGGACGACAACTTCGCGTTCAAGAACATCTGCGGGTGGATCAAATTTACGGTAGAGGACCCGGAAATCAAAAGGATAATTGTCAGAGGAAACGGGGAACAGGCGATAACGGGCAATGTCACAGTGACCTTTGACGAATCCGGCAATATAGCCTCCACTACGGTCTCAGGCGGAAACAGCAGACTGATAATCGACATTGACGGAGCAGGGGAATACTATGCAGCCGTCCTTCCGGGGATGAATCTTGAAAATGGAGTGGGATTCCGTTTCTATACAGACCACAGTACTGATTCAGGCAAGGCTGTCA
>JBJEJT010000052.1:0-5223 GCA_051878255.1 Candidatus Cryptobacteroides sp.
GGCAAGGATGCGGCGGTCCTGACAATCACGGATGCCAACGGGGTCATCCTCACTGACAGCCAATACATCAAGGATTGCAGTTTCCATATCGTGGAGTCAGACACATACCTGACCCGGAGGACCAACACATTCACAGCCATAGACAACGGGACATATACCATCGAAGGTATGTATCTCGGCAAGTCTTGTGTGGAACCTGTGAGCATAACGGCGGAAAACCGTTCCAAATATGAGGTTTTCTCCAAGAAAGTGGCAATATACAGGATCACAAGCATCGGGTGTCAGTATTGCCCGTCTATGACAGAGGCGCTTGCAAGTGTGGACGCTTTTACGAAAGACCACTCGGTGGTGCTGGCGTTCCACGGAGTAGTTGGCTATGACCCTTACGCGTTGAAGGAAGGGAACTCGTATCTGGCAGAACGTCTGCTCAGCCAGTTCAATACCAACGCCTATCCATTTGCAATCTATTCCCTTTCCACGGGTTCATCCAGCCGTGTCCGTTCAGAAATTATGGGTTTCGTGATGGACGAACTTGTGAATCACCCTGCTGCCACCGGCATTGCGGCCGACACGAAGATAGAAGCGAATCTCTTGACTGTCACTGCTTCCGTAAAGGCTTCCGTGGGAGGTACTTACGATTTGGGATTTGCTCTTCTGCAAAGTGGACTGGATGGAGAGGGTAAAGGCTATGAGGAGCAATACGACAATGTGGTGCGTGTAGTCTCCGGAAACTATCGCGGTATGTCCGACAAGGCATTCGTCCTTGAGGCAGGTGCAGAAAAAAAGGATATCGTCTTCTCTGAAATCGGAATTGATTCCAGTCTTGGCTTGGATGTGTACACCATTGTGCTCTTTACCCTCGTAAAGGATGAAAACGGTTCTGTGAGGATAGACAATGTGGTGTCTATGCCTATCAATGGATCAATTCAGTACGTTTACAACGAATAGTGATGAAAGCCGTAGAACGTTTATTATATCTTTTTGCAGCCATATCGTCCGTGCTCACTTCCTGTTCGGTCGATAATCCTTACTATACACCCGAGGGGACGGTAAGGATTTTTGCAGACAAGACAAGGTTGGCGGCAGACGGCGTGGATGCAGTCAGCCTGAAGGTAATGTACGGTTCCGAGGATGTGACCTCGAAGCCGACCTGTACCATACACATCAAAGGAAGCAACTCTTCCTATGATCTCACTTCCGGTGCCGGAAGTTTCTCCACGTCAGCACCGGGGACTTATGAGATTTCCGCGACCTATTACTACGGAGGGGACATAGACAGCGACAACAAGCTGACCGTTGAAGCCACTGCCGTCCAGAACGGGAAATACTACCAGAAACTGCTTGGAATGCAGTTCACCTCTACATTATGTCCTTCTTGCCCGGAGCTTTCATCCACTCTCAAGTCTGTCCAGGAAGACTACCCGGGCAGGGTGGCAATCGTGTCGTTCCACGTGAGTGCTATGGGTGACGACCCGATGTGGTTGAATATGTCAGACACTTTCTTCAAGAGCGTTGCAGATGGCACCGGACTTCCTGCATTTGCTTTCAATGTGCGGAAGAACACCCAGCATATCATCTCCGAGTATTCCAAGATTGAGGAGGAAATGCAGCATCAGCTCGATAACTATCCTTGCACCTGCGGGGTGGCTTTGGAGACATCCCTGGACGCAAACGTCCTTACCGTGAAAGTGAAAATCAATTCCGAGGTTTCATCCAAGATGAAGTATCACGTATTCCTTGTCGAGGACGGACTTTCCTACAGCCAGTTAGGGGCAGACGACGGATATCTGCACAACAACGTGCTCAGGTACTGCAAGAGCGACAGCGTATGGGGGACCAATTTCAACTCTTTCAACGCTCTGGAACCGGGGAAGGAATATGTCGCCACCACGACTATCACCCTCGATGATGATTGGAATGTCGGAAACCTGAGGGTCGTGGCAGCTGCTATGACATCCTCGGACGGAGGAACCACCTATGCCTGCAACAATGTGAACGAATGTGCGGCCGGCTCTTCGGCTGATTATGTGCTCTCGTCCGGAGCCCAAGAGGAATCGAGGTTCCGCAAACACGTAAGCGTGATTGAATTCACGGGACAGTGGTGTGCGCAGTGCCCTGAAGGAGCAACGACCATCAACTACTTTGCTACCCAGTCCTATCCGGGACTTATGCACGTGCTGGCTTTCCACAACGCCGGCGGGGGCGCGGATGTTTTCGCGATTCCTCAGGAAGCCGTCCTCTACGGAATGTTCAATCCGGGTGGTTACCCGGGCTATGCCATAGATATGCACTATTCCGGTACGGTTAATGGAGGAAGCTTTTCAAATGACCTGAAATCTGCCTTTGCAACTGATGCCCATTGCGGAGTGTCACTGACTTGCTCCATTGGGGACGGCTTTGCAAAAGTTGAAGGCAAGTTGTTCCCGGAACTTACTTCCGAATACCGCCTTGCCGTCTATGTGACAGAGGACAAAATTGTGGCAACGCAGAATGTTGGCGGTACCTACAAGGATAACTACACCCACCGCCACGTTGTCCGCCGTATGCTTTCGGCAGATGTGCGTGGAGATGCTCTCGGACAGTTGCAGGCCGGAAAGGAAAGGTCCTTCGACTATTCCCTGGAGTTGGACCCGTCCTGGAATACCGGAAACCTGTCGGTCTGCGTCCTCGTGATTGGAGATGACGGATATGTAAGCAATTGTGCTGAATGTAAGGTGGATGGGGGAAACTGCCCGTATGATGAATTGAATTAAAGGTAAAAATATGAAAGGAAGATTTTTTGGACTGCTGATCTGTGCATCAGTGCTTTTGTTCTCCTGCGAGAAGGGACCTTCGACGGAGACACGTCCTGAGAAAGATGAGAACGGCAATCTCATCTATCAAGGTTCCGACCCGGACTGCTTTGAATTCCCGATGAATGCCGCAGAGGGAGACTACAATGCCAACGAGAACGGAGTTTCAATAAAGATTGACAAGGTGGATCTGAAAAACGTGGTATTCACCCTGATACCGGGCGAGTCTGTCAAATCCTACAGGCTGGATATCTACCCGAAGGCTATACTCTACAACTATTTTCTCGAGTCAGACCTTCTCGATGCAGATTCTGACACCATAGAAGACTACATAATAAATCTTCTCACCTCATCACAGGGTGCGGGAGGATATATCTTCGACTATGTGACGAATGCCGAGGACTTCGCTATGAAGCAGTTTGACTGGATGAACAGCAATTATGCCCAGTATAAGATTGTCCCGGACTGCGATTACTTCGTAACGGTTGTCGGCTTCTACGACGAAGATGCCGTTCAGCCGGCATCCTTGAGTGTCAGCCATTTCAAGACCACGACCCAGGCGCTTGTGGGCACTCCGTCCATCGGGCTTTCCTATCAGGCTGGCTACAGGGCTTTCAGAGTGGAATATATACCGAATGCTGACTGCAAGTATTTCTACAATTGGGCTTATCTTTCAAAGGAGATTGACGAATACATCAATCTGTTCGGAGAGACGATGATGAGGGACTTTATGCGTTGCGCAGTGTCGGCAGCCCTGGATGTTTCGGATGAGACGAATCTTTCCACGTATGTCGGTTTCGATCAGGCGCCTGAGGAGGTTAGCGAGTATGCCGTCGTCGCGATTGCGCTTGATGCCAACCAGATTCCGGCAGACCATATCACCAGGTTGGATTTTACATTGAGAGAAATCCCTGAGGATGCGGAATTGGGAGTTGCCTCCGTAGAAATCAATGACAAGAGGGTATCTGCGACTGCCGTGTGGTTTGATGTCACAGTCTCCAAGGAGGCTCAGGTGGCATACTACAACGTGGTTACCGAATCAGAGGCGACCAGCATTATGGAAGCGGATGAGAGTGTGAGGAAGCAATATGCTTCGGAAACATTGGCGGCGGGAGGAGCCTATGGTGTCAAGAATGAGAACTATCTGTTTGATACAGATACCGAAAAACCTGTAGGATCAAGCTATACGGCAAAGAATGAATTTATGATTGACCTCATCCCGAACCAGTCCTACCAAGTCATCTATTGCGTCAGGAATATATTCGGGGAACTTTCGGACTTGATGGTTTCCGATGTTTTTACAACCAAATCCCTCGATTTTGACCATCCGGAAAACTGTCTGTGTAATGATGATTTCAAATTCGAACTCAGGGATGCTTCCCGTACGGGTTGGGTCTATTACGCCGAATACGACTGGGACGATATGGCAGTTCTCCGTTTCCAGGTCGTTTATCCTGATGTTGTGGACTCCCCTTATATGGGACCGGATAATCCTGGAACGCGGGAGGAACTTCTGAATCATCTTTTCGGTGCATCAATCGCGAATGTATGGTGGGCGCTCCCGGACGGAGTGGACAGATTGGGTTATTTCGGATACACTTCAGGTACCGAATATGTCGTGGCTTATTGTGTCGAGGACATCAATGGAGTCGTTGGACCTGTCGGGTTTGCCACTGTGGATACCAAGGAGGTTAAGCCTGGAGCCAATCCTACGATGGAAATCGAGGCTACGATCAGTGATGATGGCAAGACCTTGGATTGCCGTTTCATATCCAACGAGGATTCCAAGCTAATCAAGCACTATGCTTCTACTGTTGGCGGCAGCTATAATGATCTCGGACTTCACAAGTTGCTTGACGACCCTCGCGGAGAGTACGAATACTCAGATTTTCTGAGAATCTGGAGAAACTACGCAATTGAGTATGGACTTCTAAGCTATGATGTCCAGGCAATCGACAATTATGAACTTGATCCTGATAGTGACTACTTCCTGCTTGTCGGAGCCATTGCCATAGGTGAAGATAATGGTGAGGATTGCTACAGCCCGTTTGTCTATAAACTTTATTACAAGGGGGAATTCCACGATCTTTCAGAGTACAGGACCCCACCAGCGAAGAACAATTAATCAATTTATAGGATTATGAAAAAACAATTATTCCAAAATTTGGGCTGTATCATCGGCAAGGCCGTGATCGTTGCCTCTCTGGCTTGCCCAATTGTCCTGAGCTCCTGCTCGAAGCTTGCATTCGACGACACCGAGCTCAAGGAGTCTATCAAAGACCTCAATGACAGGCTCACTGCCCTTGAGGAGAAGGTCAGCAGTGAAATTGCAACTCTCACTCAGATTGTGAACGGAAAAGTGACAGTCGTGACTGTAGTTACCAACAATGACGGTTCCAAGACAGTAACACTTTCCAATGGAGATACATTT
>JBJEJT010000053.1:0-5182 GCA_051878255.1 Candidatus Cryptobacteroides sp.
ATTAGTATAGTACGGAATGAGAAACTTCACAAAGCCCTCCTCCACCTCCTTGTTCGGATAGCCCAACTTGTATAGCTCGAATTCCTTATCGTAATCCTTAATTGTCAAATATCCGCTCTGATATATTACCGGGATCGGATTGGAGGAAGTCGAATCTATACTGTTGAGCTCGTCGGATGACAAGGCTTCCTTCTCCAGACAGGAAAGATTATAGTTGTGCTTCTTGAGGAGTTCTACCAGATAGGTCGGAGTGCCGGTTGCGAACCAGTATGATTCAAACTTCTTCTTGTCAAGCGCATTAAGAATACTGAACGGATTATATAGCCCCGGGACATTATCCTCGCTGAAATGGTATCCGTCGTAGTGCTCCTTCAGCTTGGCATAAACTTCTTCAGTTTGAAGTCCCAACTCATTTGCCATAGCTTCCACTTCTTCGGACAGATTGGCTCTGATTTCTTTCTCCGTGAGTCCGCAGATGTCATAGTATCTCGGGTCCATAGAGATGTCGTTAAGGTGATTCAGATCACTGAACACGCTGACTTTGCCGAACTTGGTGACTCCGGTCAAGAAAGCGAACTGTATGTATTGGTCACAAGATTTGAGGGCTCCGTAAAATCCCTTGAGAGTCGAACGGTATTCGTCCTGGAGAGCCTCGTTGCCGATTGCCTGCAGGACAGGCTTGTCATACTCGTCAACCAGGATAACCACCCGTTTTCCAGTTTTTTCATAAGCCTTTTCAATGACTGCCGAGAACCGAGGTCCGTAATATGAACCGCTTGAAGACAATCCGTATTTTGATTCTTGTGCTTGAAGAAACTTATCGAGAACGTATTCCAATGCATCTGCACTCTCGTATTTCTGCGTATTCAAGTCCAGATGCAAAACCGGATACTCCACCCAGTCTTTTTCAAGTTCCGCCACGGCCAATCCACCAAATAATTCTTTCTTACCGAGAAAATAAGCCTCAAGGGTAGACAAGAAAAGACTCTTTCCGAAACGTCTTGGCCGCGAAAGGAAATAGTAGCACCCGGATTGTGCAAGCTTATATACCAAATGAGACTTGTCTATATAACGGAAACCTTCGGTTCGCAACTTCTCGAAACTCTGGATTCCTATAGGTAGTTTTGAGAGTCTCATAATTTATACTGAATAAATGTTATTACTTTGATTTCACCTTGTGCCAGAGTTTATTCCAGGAACTTCATCGTGAAAAAATTCTACAACAAAGGTATGAAAATATTGCAATAAATCCATCTCATCTGAGAGACATCGTCAAAGTCAGGGCTAAAAACAAAGGATTTACCTGAATTAAAAAAAGAGTGTATCCGGACTGAAAATCCCAGGATACACCCGATTGGATATGGCTTGTAAAGGCCTTATTGGACTTGATGCTATCTGGACTTGATGTAGGCATCGATGGCAGCGGCAGCCTTGCGTCCAGCCCCCATAGCGAGGATGACGGTGGCTGCGCCTGTCACGGCATCCCCGCCTGCGAACACGCCCTTGCGGGAAGTCTGGCCCACTTCATCCGCAACTATGCAACCACGGCGGTTGATTTCGAGACCTCCGGTCGTGCGTGAAATGAGAGGGTTCGGGGATGTACCCAGAGCCATAATCACGGAGTCGGTCTCGATCACGAATTCCGAACCCGGTATCTCCACCGGGGCACGTCTTCCGGAAGCATCCGGCTCGCCAAGTTCCATCCTTATGCACTTGATGCCGGTTACCCAGCCTTTCTCGTCCCCGAGGATTTCCACAGGATTGGTGAGCATCTCGAACCTGATGCCTTCCTCGATTGCGTGGTGCACTTCCTCCTTGTGGGCAGGAAGTTCCTTCTCCGTGCGCCTATAGACGATGGTGGTCTCGGCACCGAGCCTCAGCGCTGTACGGGCTGCATCCATAGCGACATTTCCGCCACCGACCACGACAAGCCTGCGTCCGGCACGGATAGGAGTGTCATAGTCTTCGCGATACGCTTTCATCAGATTGTTCCTCGTGAGGAACTCATTTGCAGAGAACACCCCGTTGAGTTGCTCTCCCGGGATATTCATAAACCTCGGCAGCCCGGCTCCGGAACCGATGAACACAGCCTCGAAGCCCTCCTTGTCCAGAAGACTGTCCACCGTGATGGTGCGTCCTGCAATCACGTCGGTCTCGAACTTCACTCCAAGCGCCCTGACCTCGTCTATTTCGCGTGCCACCACCTTGCTCTTCGGCAGACGGAACTCCGGAATACCGTATTCCAGCACTCCGCCGGGACGGTGCAGTGCCTCGAAGATAGTCACGTCGTAGCCCATCTTGGCAAGGTCGGACGCACAGGCAAGACCGGACGGACCGCTGCCTATGATTGCCACCTTGTGACCGTTGGCATCAGCCACTGCCGCATCGGCTCCGCCGTTCTCCAGCGACCAGTCACCCACGAAGCGCTCCAGATTCCCGATTGCCACCGGCTCGAACTTCACCCCGAGCACGCAGCTGCCCTCGCACTGGTTCTCCTGGGGACATACACGTCCGCAGATTGCAGGCAGGGACGAATCCTCGGCAATCACAGCCGCAGCCCCGGCGAAATCCCCGGCAGCCACCTTTGAAATGAACTCGGGAATCTTCACGTTCACGGGGCAGGCGCCCACGCAGCGAGGATTCTTGCAGCTGAGACATCTCGAAGCCTCCAGCATAGCCTCTTCGGCATTGTAGCCATAAGATACTTCCTCAAAATTCGTTGCTCTCACTTTCGGGTCCTGCGCCCTGGCAGCAACCCTTGGTATTCTGTTTGCCATATTCTTTGTCTTTTACTGTCCTACTTTCCGCGGCCTATGCGGCATACGTGACGCTCGGCAGCATCTTTCTCCTCAGTGTTGTACATTCTCTGGCGGCGCATAGCCTCATCGAAGTCCACTTCCCATCCGTCGAACTCAGGACCCTCCACGCAGGCAAAACGCACCTTTCCACCCACTGTGACCCTGCACGCCCCGCACATACCCGTCCCGTCCACCATAAGGGTGTTGAGGCTCACGATGACCGGCAGGTTCAGTTTCTTGCAGGTAAGGGTGGCAAACTTCATCATAATCATAGGCCCTATCGCCACAGCCTGGCTGTACTGTTTCCCGTCCTCGGTCACGAGTTTCTCAAGCAGACCGGTCACAAGTCCGTGGAAGCCCTCCGAACCGTCGTCCGTACAGAGATAGAGATTGTCGCAGACAGCCTCCATTTCCTCTCGGTAGATGATCAGGTCCCTGGTCTTCGCACCGATTATGACGTCCACCTTCGCGCCCCTCTCCCTGAGCCACTTCACCTGCGGATAGACAGGCGCGGTACCCACGCCGCCCGCGATGAACACGTAGGACTTGCCGGCGAGTTCCTCTTCACCCATATCCACGAAATCCGAGGGATTGCCGAGAGGTCCGACAACATCAGCGAAACAGTCTCCTTCTTCATAGGAACAGATTTCGGTTGTGGATGCCCCGATTTTCTGGGTCACTATGGTAACGGTCCCTGCCTGAGCATCGAAATCGCTGATGGTAAGCGGGATCCTCTCCCCCTGTTCATCTGCCCTGACAATCAGGAACTGCCCCGGAAATGCGGAAGAAGCAAGTCTCGGAGCCTCAACGACCATCCTGCAGATAGTCGGAGTCATCATTTCTTTCTTTACAATCTTGAACATATCTTGAGATTTTTTATGCAATATGTGCAGGACGGAGAAGGTCAAGCACCACTTTCACGGGATTGAACGTCTCCACAGGCACCTCCACGAACATAGTGTTCCACTTGCTCATCGAACCGTTCCAGAGACCCGGAAGTTCGAGAGCCTTGAGTTCGCGTCCCTTGTAACTCTTGGAACTGATGAAGCCTGCATCCTCATCCACATACTGGAGCAAATCGAACTTCTCCCCCTTGTAATCGTGCAGGCAGCATACGAGGTCCACCGGATTGAAGTGGGTGGCAGCCTTGAGACAAGCCACTGCATTCTCGTCGGCAGGATTGATTTGCACGCCTTCCAGGATCTGGAGGGAGGTGCTTCCGTCCTTTTCCCTTATTATGAAAGGACCGCCGCCCGGTTCTCCGAGATTCTTGACCATACCGCAGACACGGATAGGACGGTCGAGCACCTTGCGCAGGCGTTCAACCCTTTCGACGGTGTTGGATGCGGACGGCAGGGTGATGCAGAGCTGTTCCGCAAGGAAAGCCTCGATGTCTTCGCATAGAGTACGGCATTCCTCGGAATTATAGGCGTCGAGGTCTCCTATGGTGTTGTTGTAACCCGGAATCCTGATGTCCTTGTAAACATCCACAGGGAACATCTCGTCCAGCAGGCGCAGATACCCGAAGATAGTGTCCCTCAATTCAAGTGCCTTCCCCATAAGGGCTTTCTTGTATTTGGCAGTGACGGGGAGCAACCTCTCCACAGCCACGTTGTCGATATTCTTTATGGAAACCAGCTCGTCGGAAAGCGCATTCAGGTTGTGGATCAGCGCACCGTGTCCCGCAGGGCGGAAAAGCAATTCCCCGGTCTCGGTCCTGAAAGGCTCGTTCTCAGGCGTGACTGCGACCGTGTCGGTGGCTTTGTCCTGATATGTGAATTCAACGGAGTACTTCACGCCGTAACGTTCTTCATAGCAGGCCTTCACTTCCCCGAGCGCAGCCTCGAAGAGTTCCCTGTGCTCCGGGGAGACGGTCACCACGAGATTCGCGCTGCCGTCAGCATTCCTCATATAGTCCTGAGCCTCCACAAGATGCTCCGCAAACGCAGTCCTGGTCTCGCCATCGTACTTGTGGAACTTCAGCACACCTTTCGGCTTAGCTCCGTAGCCCAGCCCCTCTCCGGTGAGAGTCTTGGCAAGGATGTCGCGCCGGCTTGCAGACGTTGCCTCAGGCTTGCCGAACAAAGACTCGTCATAGAATGCGAACCTCTCGATTGCAGCCACGAACTTCGCAGCCGGGGAATCATCGGCGATCGCCTCCCCCGCAGAAAGTTTCTCAAGTCCGCTGAAAAGGTCCTTGAACATACGGGAAGCGGCTCCCGATGCCGGTACGAATTTGCATTTGCCGTTCACCTGAGCCGTCTCAACATAAGCTGAAGCCTCTTCCAACTGTTTCTCGTCCAGAACCTGGATTCCGTGTCCCGGAACTGCCGGACCATCTATATCCATCCAAGGGAAGCCCGTCTTGAAGCGTTCCACCTGTC
>JBJEJT010000054.1:0-5179 GCA_051878255.1 Candidatus Cryptobacteroides sp.
GAGGGGAAGAACAAGTGGACACAGGCAAAATACGAGAAGAAACTCTCCAATATGGCTACGGTCATCAAGTCTATGGCAGAGAACAACAAGAGGTGGCACACCATACTCGGAGTTTCCGAGATTGAGAACCGTCTCGTACTCGAAGACCTTGTGAACCATCCGGAAATCGCCTCCGCGAATTATCAGATAGTGCATTATGACAGCCCGGACCGCCGTGGTGTGGACGTTGCGCTGCTCTATAAGCCGGACCAGTTCACCTACATCGACAGCGAATCCATTCCTTTCGATTTCAATTCCGACATAGATTTCTCAGACACTGACACTTCCTATTTCAAGACCCGTGACATTCTGATGGTCAGAGGTCAGATTGCAGGTGAGGATTTCGCCTTCTATGTGGCACATCTTCCGTCCCGCGTCGGCGGCAAAGGCGGCAACCTCAGAAGCCGCGGAGCCGAAATCATCTACAACCACTCCCGCAAGCTGGAGAAGGACTTCCCGGGCATCAAAATCGTCGTGATGGGCGATATGAACGATGACCCGAAGGATGAATCGATGGTCAAATACCTCCACGGCCGCGAGACACTCGACGAAGTGGGCGAGGACGATTTCTTCTCCCCGTATCTCTCTATGCTCAAGGCCGGCTACGGCTCCCTCTGCTATCAGGGGGTTTGGTGCATATACGACCTTGAACTCGTCAATTACAACTTGGCATTTGCTCCGGAAGGTAGTCTCCGCATCCAGCCGGTCACCAAAAACCAGGGCAAAGAGTACTACGGGGTCATCTTCAAGCGTCCGTTTATGACCACCCAAAAGGGAACCTACAAGGGCTATCCTTTCAGAACCTTCTCCAACGGAGCCTTCGTGGGCGGCTACAGCGACCATTATCCGACCTACATCGTAATCGGAAAATAATCCGCACCAAAGGAAAACAAGCCAACAATAAACACAAAGCAAGAATATGAAAAACAGACTCATTCTGGTCTTGGCCGCACTTATGATGAGCGTTTCCGCTTTCGCTCAGGCAGGCGGTGTCAAGGCTACAGTCGTGAACCGCAACGGAAGGGCACCGATCAGCAATGCTAGGGTTCTCCTCGTGGATTCCGAAGCGAATGTTGTGGTGGACGCTACGGCCAATGCGGACGGTACTTTCCTCTTCGACGGGCTCGCTGACGGAAATTACCGCCTCACGGTATCGGCAAACGGCTTCAATCAGACCATCATCAACCTCAAGGTTGAGGGTTATGTGAAAGACCTCATTTTCGTGTCCCTGATTTCCGAAAACTCATCCACTGACATCGACGACTCGGCATTCGCCGAGTTCGATATGGAAGATTCAGGATATACCGACACTCCGACCATACTCTTCAACGCCAACGACCCCTACAACAATATCGTGGGTTACGGCTTCAGCGACGTAAGGTTCAAGAACAGGGGTTACAACAGTGAGACCCAGGAGGTTCTCCTCGCAGGCGTGAAGATGAATGATGCCATCACCGGTTACTCTCCTTTCTCACTTTGGAGCGGACTCAACGAAGCTACCCGTGCTAAGGAGAACACTATCGGCGTGGAGTCTTCTGAATATGCCTTTGGAGGCTACAACGGTGTCACTAACATTCTCGCCAATCCTGCGTCCGTGCGTCCGGGGTGGAGATTCAGCGTGCTTACAAACTCGGCTCTCTACCGTCTCCGCCTTATGGCAAACTATGCCTCCGGCGAACTCGACAACGGGTGGTCCTTCGCAGCCAATGTCTCTGCCCGTCTGGGTGGTAACGACTGGGTACAGGGGGTCTATTACCGTTCATTCGCATACTACTTCGGTGCGGAGAAGAAAATCAACGACCAGCACCGGATTGCCTTTATGGCAATGGCATCTCCGGGACAGAGGGGTGCCCAGAATGCTTCCACCCAGGAGGTCTATGACCTGATGGGCGACAATATGTACAACTCCAACTGGGGATATCAGAACGGCAAGGTGCGCAACTCCCGTGTGCGTTCCACCCACGAGCCTGTTTTTGTGGTAAAATACACCACCAATCCTCTTGAGAACCTCGAAGCCAATGTTGCCCTGCTCTGGAGAACCGGCCGCAACGGCTATTCCGCTCTGGACTGGTACGATGCGGCGGACCCGAGGTCTGACTATTACCGCAACCTTCCGAGCTACTACTACAATCCTGATTCGAACTGGGGAAGACTCAATGAGGACAAGGCGAATCTGACGGCAGAAGCCTGGGCTTTGGATATGAACACCCAGCACCTGGACTGGGACCGTCTCTACAATGTAAACTACAATGCCGAGGGAGGCCGTTCCCGCTATATCCTCGAAGAGAGGCGCACGGACCAGAACGACTTCAACGTCGCGGCGAACTTCAAGTGGGACGCCAACAGCTGGTTCACCCTCAACGGAGGTTTGAACGCCAAAATCAACCGTACGGAATACTACAAGACCGTGAAGGACCTTCTCGGCGGAGAGTATTTCCTCAACACCGACAATTTCTCCGAGCGCGACTTCGCTTTCTCCAAGGAGATGATTCAGAATGACTTGGACTATTATCTCGAAAACGGCAGCGCACAGCAGCTCAAAGAGGGCGACAAATACGGCTACGACTATTACGCACAGGTACGCAATGCCGACGTATGGGCCGACGCAAGGTTCAGTTTGGGCAACTTCAAGGCCAACGTGGGTGCGAAGCTGGGAGTTTCCTCTTTCTGGAGGGAAGGTCTGTTGAGAAAAGGTATTTTTGCCGGAGTGGACGATAATGGTAATCCATACGTTGTCAAGGACTTGAACGGAAACGATGTGTCCATTTCACCAGTGGACGAATACGGCAACTATATCACTTCCAAGGGAAAGTCTGCCGTTTCGACCTTCTTCACTTATGCTCTGAAGGCTCACGGTGAATATGTGTTTACCGGAGGACACCGTGTCTATGCCAACCTCGGATGGTTCAGCGATGCTCCGAAATTCAATCAGGCTTTCCTTTCCCCGAGAACCCGCAACTCGCTCGTGCCCAACCTGAAGAATGTGAATACTGTATCTGCGGATGTGAACTGGCAGTACAGCAACAACGGTTACGATGTGCGCGTCACCGGATTCCTGACCCAGATAATGAACCAGACCGATCTGATGAGTTTCTATGACGACTCCTACAATTCCTTCACCAATTTCGCACTTTCCGGAATTGACGAAAGACATATGGGTATTGAGGTCGGATTCAAGCTTCCGCTCGGAGTGAAGGGCCTGTCTTTGCAGGGTGCATTGAGCTGGGGCCAGTATATCTACACATCCACACCGAAGATTTACCAGACCATCGACAACAGCTCGGAGGTGGTGCTCAACGGCGAAATCGTGCCGTACTGGGCAAGCAGTCCTGTCTATAAGCTCAAGAGTGAGACGGAGCTTCTCAATGTAGAGAATGTCGAGCAGAAGCTCGCGATGACAATTATCCCGGAAGAATGTTTCGCTCAGGACGGGGACGGCAACTATGTGGTTGAAAAGGTTCAGAAGCACCACGTGCCTTCAACTCCTCAGCTGGCTGCGAATCTCGCAGTCAACTACCGCACCAACTCATACTGGTTCTTCACTCTCGGAGCCAATGTCTATGCGTTCTCCTATCTCGATATGAACCCTCTCTACAGGACAATGAAAGCAGCGGCAGGTCCGAACAACAAGATGGACTATCTTTATACGACGGAACATATGAAAGGCTGGCTTCTGAACTCTGAATTTGTGGACCGCGGACTTACACCTGGCGAAATCAACTATATGACTCAGCAGGAGATGTTTGAGCCTGCTGTGGTGGTCAATTGCAGCATAGGCAAGTCCTGGTATATACGCAGGACCTACAATCTCGGATTTTCCCTTGAAGTCAAGAATATGCTCAACAACCGCAATATCAAGACTGGTGGTTATGAGCAGACCCGCCTTGTGGACAGCAGCGACTACACCAACTATTACAAGTTCGACTCCAAGTACTTCTATATGCAGGGAGTCAATTATATGTTGAACCTTTATTTCAGATTCTGATATGAGCACGAGACTTACATATATTTTTGCAGCAGCATTGATTGCTGTGTCCTGCGCTGAGTTCGAGCCTGTCTTTACCGGAAAATATCCTGACCCTCCAGTATATAGTGAGACAGAAAAGGCATTTGACCCGTCCGTCATTCCGTCGGACAAACTTGTGACGATTTCTGAACTCGCAGCGAGGTTCAAGGAGGAGGCTGCTGCAGCGGGTGTCAATGATTTTGACCCGTGGGGCTGGGTGGTTTCTGATGAGCTTTGGGTCAAGGGCAGGATTACTTCTTCCGACCGCTCCGGCAATTTTTACAAGTCCTTCTATATCCAGGATGATCCCGAAGGACCGGGAATCGAGGTGAAGATTGGCAAGAACAGCCTCTATAACGAGTACAAGCTCGGGCAGGAGATTTATATCAACCTGGACGGCCTGTGTGTCGGAGAATACGGATGGAAGAGCGGGGACTCCTATGGCGAGGGTATGGTGCAGATAGGTCTTGCAGACCCTTCCGAGACTTATTCCACAGCATATCTTGAGCATCAGTACATCATTGAGAAGCATATTTTCAGAGGAGGTCCTGATGACATCCGGATTATCCCTCCGAGGGTCGTGTCGGTGGATGACTTGCCTCAGATGAAGTCTTTCCTGTCCTATGGAAAGACAAAGTGGAATCTGGTCAATCCGGATACACAGGCAGACAATCCTTGCATCGGGTCCCTGATTACTCTTGAGAATCTGGAATATGCCAATGAGATTTTTGCATTGCTTTATGTCCGCGGGACGGAATCCAACAAGAACTCATCCAACCGTGTTTTCCTGTCTGACAAATCCTGGGGAGTGGACACTTGGGCGATTTCCAAGACAGGGTTTGTCAATCATTTGAACGCCGGAGACTGGGACACTGCCACTGTCGGAAATTCAAATGACAACCTGGGCACCGTGGTGGACGTGAAAGATGAACTGCTCAACAATGCGAACGCATATTCTGTCAGCCAGTATTTCAAGCTTCCTAACGGATGTTTCGTACAGGTACGTTCCAGCGGGTTTTCCAAATTTGCCGATTTGCAGATGTCTAAATCTGCCGGTTGGAACAACGGGAAAATCACTGTAAGCGGTATCCTGACCATCTATCAGGGTACGTTCCAGCTGGTTCTCACCGACAA
>JBJEJT010000055.1:0-5133 GCA_051878255.1 Candidatus Cryptobacteroides sp.
AGGAACGCCGCAAGGAACTCATAAAGAAAGCGAAAGCTGCCGGCGAGAGCGCAACAATCGTTGTCCGGAACGCCCGCCGCGAGGCCATCGAGCCCCTGAAAAAGGCTCAGAAAGAGGGTCTCTCGGAAGACGTGCAGAAAGACTACGAACAGAACGTCCAGAAAGAGACCGACAAATGGATTGCAAGAATTGACGAGCTTGTCGCCGCCAAGGAAAAGGACATCCTCACGGTATAGGTGCATCCTATGGACAGGAAACTCAAGAACATCGCGTCCAGACCGGGCGTGATGAAGTCCAACGGTGACTATGAATGGAACTTCTCCACTTTCGGGGGAGTGACGAGGGTGAACATAGCGACGGGGGAAGACATTGCCCATCTGAGGGAACTCGACCAGAAACTCTGGACCGTGCTCAGTTGCCCGGCTTCAGGTCTCGAGATGGACCCGGAGACTCTCGGGCTGCTGGACCTCGACGGCGACGGCAACATCCACGTGAACGAAATCCTCAAGACGGTGGACTGGCTTGGGTGTGTCCTGACTGATTTCGGGCCGCTTGTGGACAAAAGCCCCGGACTGGAACTTTCCGCCATACGCACAGACACCCCGGAGGGTTCCCTGCTCCACAGTTGCGCCGTTCAACTGCTGAAAAACAAGGCTGAAATCTGTCCGGGCACATCAATGGACAAAGTGTCGCTGCAGGATGTTTCCGACAGGGAAGCCATTTTCGCAGGCACGAAATTCAACGGAGACGGGGTCATCATCCCCGAATCCGCCGATGACGAGGAAATCCGGAAACTGATTTCCGAATGTATGTCCACCATAGGCTCCGTAAGGGACAGAAGCGGCAAGGATGGAATAGACAGCGCGAAACTGGATGCTTTCTATGCCTCCGCAACAGCCCTCGATGCCTGGAAAAAGGCAGACAGGAGGGAACTTTATGCCTACGGAGACGACACAGCGGCAGCCCTCGATGTGTGCAATGAACTGAAAGCCAAGGTGGAGGACTTCTATATGCGCTGCGCCCTCGCCAGTTTCAATCCGGACAGCACT
Source organism: Candidatus Cryptobacteroides sp. (assembly GCA_051878255.1). Lineage (GTDB taxonomy): Bacteria > Bacteroidota > Bacteroidia > Bacteroidales > UBA932 > Cryptobacteroides. The sequence goes on from JBJEJT010000055.1 coordinate 1,050, forward strand.
GCCGTCCTGGACGTGACGGCTGCCAGGATTGGGGACATCAGCGGGAAAGACCTTTCGGCAAGCGCGGAGGATATTGCAGCCTATCCCATTGCCAGAGTCAATACTGAGGGCAAACTGCATTTCGGCAGCATCAATCCCGCCTGGAAAGGCGTATTCGACAAATTCAAGGCCCTGGTCCTGGACAGGGAATTTCCTGGTGCCAAGTTCCTCACGCAGGCTCAGTGGAGACAGTGTACCGCGAAACTGGACGGTTATGCCGCCCACATCGCAGCCAAGACCGGAACTGAGGTGGAGAGCCTGGGCTACGGACGGGTGGCTGAAATCGTGAGCCGTGGACGCAAGGCGGAAATCGAGGCTCTAATCGCACAGGACCTCTCCCTCGGCAAGGAAGTGGAGGCGACAAGAGAGTTGCGCAAACTTCTCGTTCTCCATAGGGATTTCCATAAGTTCCTGAGGAATTACGTGACTTTCAGCGACTTCTACTGCACTGACGACGGAGCCGCGATTTTCCAGGCAGGCAGACTCTACATCGACCAGCGCAGTTGCGACCTCTGTATCAGAGTCAGCGATATGGGGAAACAGAACGCTATGGCGGGGAACAGCGGTATGTATCTGATTTACTGCGACTGCGTGGCAAGACACAGCAATGCCAGGATGACCATAGTCGCAGTAATGACCGACGGGGAGGTAAACAATCTCAAGGTGGGTGTGAATGCCATCTTCTACGACCGTCAAGGCAATGATTACGATGCCACCGTGGTAAAAATCATAGACAACCCAATCAGCGTGCGCCAGGCTTTCTGGGCTCCGTACCGCAAGATGGGTTCGTTCATCGGGGACCAGATTAACAAGGTGGCAGCCAAACAGGACTCAAAAGTGATGTCCGAAGCCAGTGCCAGGATAAGTGCCGCCGGAGAAAAGGCGGCTGCTCCCCCGGCTGAGGCACAGAAACAGGCGGCACCTTTCGATGTCACCAAGTTCGCCGGCATTTTCGCGATGATAGGTATGGCACTTGGCTCCATAGGCACTTTCCTCGCCAGCGCACTCGCCACTCTCACAAGTCTCGGATGGTTGCAGCTGCTTGCCACCATCCTGGGGATAATTCTCATCATCTCCGGACCGTCTATGGTGATGGCGTGGCTGAAACTCCGCAAGCGCAACCTCGCTCCGATTCTGAATGCCAACGGGTGGGCTGTGAACTCCAGCGTCATAGTGAACGTGCGGTTCGGTCAGAAACTCACTTCGGTTGCCAAACTGCCTGTGTTTGCAGGGAATGACCCGTTTGCGGACAAGAAGATGCCTCTCTGGAAGAAAGCCCTCCTGTGGATTGGAGTAGGGGTGGTTCTGGCTGTGGGCATATATTACCTGCTGCCGGAGGACCTGCGTCCGTCCTGGCGTGAGAAAGAATGTGCGGTGGAGTCTGTCGAGACAGGCGGCACTGTCTTGGAGGAAGTTCCGGCTGAAGCAGAATGACAAGCAATGTCCATACGATACTGCTATCCGGGGGCATCGGAAGCGGGAAATCGACCGTCAGGACTATATTGGAGTCCCTGGGCGTTCCCTGCTACGATGCAGATTCCGCTGTGAAAAGCTTTTACAAGGACTCCGGGGACGGACATTGTCTGCTTCCGGAAATCGAAGCTCTCGTTGGGAAGTCTCTGCGCAGTGGAGATGGACAGTTGGACAGGAAGGCATTTGCCGGAATCATATTCAAGGACGAGAATCTCCTGCGTCGGGTGGAAGACATCGTTTTCCCTGCCCTGACGCAGGATTTCATTGAATGGCGGGAAAGGATGGGCTCTGCAGGGCACCGCACCGTGGTTTTGGAATCTGCCACGGCACTCGACAAGCCGAATTTCAAAAAGGTATGGGATTACTGCCTGTGGGTGGATGCGCCTATGGAAACCCGCATTGAACGGGTAATGCAACGCGACCATTGCACCCGAGAGGAAGTGCTCCGACGTCTCGCCCTGCAATCCCCATTGGAAGCCCACTCCGGTGCCATAGACTGCATAATACAAAACTCCGGCACCCCCGAACAACTCAAGAGTTCAATAGAAACAATCTTCAGAGCGCCTGCACGACTTCGATAGGAAGTTTGGGGCTGGGGTCGATGAAGTCCGGGATGCGGTCCAACTGGTCGGAGTCCCATCGCGCCTCGTCGCAATAGACGATTTTGAAAGCGGCGTCGATCAGCAAGCTGACGTACCTTTCAGGGGATGTTGTCTGTCGGTTCGATTTCATAGGACGGAAAATTAGTGGTTTGACTTCAAATCGAACCACAAACATATAAACAAAAAGTGCGGAAGAATCCGGTTGATGAAAAAGTGATGTCGTTATTTTTCTCTTTCCGTCAATTATTTAGCCCAATCAGCACTTGAAGTCAATGTAATTTGAACTTCAGCCTTGCGGGAAACGAAATTCCGAATTGGACATAGAAAGCATTCCCAACGTAGTTTTACATATACTACGACCTTTGACAACCGTCATCTTTGAAAATTCCGAAAATGATTTCTCCTGAATGTCTTTCAGGCGTTCCATCTCGTAAGTTCTGTCATAATATTTCATATGCAAACTTTATGGGGGTAAACTTTATGGCCATAAACTTTGCAAGGATATCATTAATTTCATTCGCGGCAAATATTTTCTCCCCCGAAGAACTCAAACGGTCAATAAAACAATCTTCGAAGATTGTTTTTGAAGCGGAAAACAATTCTGGAAGATTGTGCAAGGAATGTTTGCTTGTACGGAATTTTGTACATATATTTGTACGGATTAATTTTGAAGGTATGATAGTTACGAATATTTCTGATTTTAGGGCCAATATCCGGAAATACATTGACACTGTGATAAATGACAATGGGTCCTTAGTAATAAACAGGGGCAACACGGCAGCTGTCCTGATTTCACTGGAGGAGTACAATTCCATAAAGGAAACTGAGCGCATTCTGGCATCAGACAAGCAAAAGAGCCATTTGTTTTCAAGCATTGCAGAAATGAATGACGGAGACCCCATTGAAGTTAACATAGAAGACCTTTAATATGAAACTTGAGTTTCTTCCCAAGGCCCTTGAGGATTTTAAGAGAATCAAAGAAGTTGATCCGAGCCTCGCTGCAAGCATCAAAAAGGTCATAGTGGACGCATTGTCCCATCCTGAAACAGGCATAGGAGAGCCCGTTAAACTCGAAGGCAAACTGGAGGGACTTTGGCAGAGAAAGATTTCTTTCAATGAATATTTGGTCTATGTTTTTGACGCATCACGCTTGCTGATTGTCGCCATCATCTCAGAAATTTCGGAAAACAATAATAAAAAGGTTAGCCTCTCTATAGAATCATTCTCTCAAGAAGATTATGAATCCGTGATGAACCTGATGGCATCAAACAGAGGGAAAGATTCAGAACCGAAGGTAGGCTTATTTTGGTACAATAGAGCCACGAACTCACTCTTTGGAGTAGTATCACACAGGGTTAGTGATTACACAAGAGCCAATGCTTCAAACGGACGTATTACTTGTTCGGAAATGCACGAAGATGTTTGGAAGAAAGAATTCAGAAGACAAAAATATCATAATGACGGACAAGGACCATTCATTGGAGCATATCAAGACAAACCCAGAGGACGTATTTTTTACAACATCGAGTCTGATACTTATGAAGTGGCAGTAGGGAAATGGATTGAAGAATATCCCCAAGCCTACGACTTGATTATACAAGAATTTAATCTACCCTCAGAAAAGACCAAAGCAATGTACGCAATCCATTGGGATATCGGAATGTCCTGGAGATAAAGACTTGCGGCAGTTTACTTGGGAACTTGACACAAACGAGGTCCGGGGAGTTGCTCCGGACCTCGTATTGATTATTCAATTTATGTGAGACTAATAAGTCACTGTAATTGATTTGAAGCGAACCTGTGCAGATGCTGTCAGGGTGACTGTGTTGGAAGAACCCGTCCAAACAACGTGTGTATCCGTTGTTTCAACTTCACCTGAATCCGCAGCAAATGGTCCATTCTTGCCACCATAGAACTCGAATGCAAGTTTCTTTATGGTCTTATCGGAAGAAATTGCAAGAATATCACTT
>JBJEJT010000056.1:0-5110 GCA_051878255.1 Candidatus Cryptobacteroides sp.
CCTCGCACGCCGCACCTTCACAATCCTACACCTTTGTTGCACTGTTCACTTGAATCGGGGTAACAAAGCTGATTCAAAAAATGAAAATTATTGCAAATCAAAACCTTTCCTCTTTGGGAGGGGCAGGTTACGACTCACCTGAGATCAGAGCAGTCAATTTCAAAGTGGAGGCTGGCGCTTCATCCAGTGGCGAAAATGCTTCTGTGGAGACCTGGACCGAGGATTCAATGAGCAGTACAGAATGGTAGGAGGAATGAATATGAAAAAGATTGTATTTGTATTTGCAGCACTTGCTGTATTTGTTTCCTGCCAAAAGGATAACGCTGTAAAGGATGGTAACCATACCTATTCTTTCAATGCTGCACAGGAAAAGGTTTCAACAAGGACAGTAATTGACGGCAATACTTCAAAGTGGTCCGGTTCCGAGCAGGTTCGTGTCCTCGGAAAAGATGGAGCGAATTATCTTTTCAATGCCGATGTCGCAACCCCATCGGAGCAAGCGGTCTTCACATACAGTGGCACTGATGAAGTTGTAGGTTTCGGTGAGGATGGAAAGTCTTTCTATGCAGTTTATCCAAGCGGTTCCGCAAATTTGACAGCCGATACCCAGACTCATACGGTTTCGGGTATCAATGTTCCTACGACTCAGAATGCTGTCGAGGGTTCGTATGATGTGATGGCTCCGGTGGCCATTGCATATTGTACTGACGGCAAGACCTTGGCTTTCAAGAACGTTACAGCCCTTGTCAAGTTCCAGGTGCTGGTTGAAGGAGTGACTAAGGTTACTTTCTCGGGAAACAATAGTGAACCGGTGTCCGGAGACATCACGGTTTCGTACAATGATGGTCAGCCTACATTCGCTTCCACAGAGACGACACAGACTTATGTCGAGTTGATCTGTGACGAGGGATTTGCCATAGGCAAGGATTACTATTTTTCCATTCTTCCCAATACATTCACAAAAGGTTTCAAGATTGAGCTTAATGGTACCCGGGAAAGGTATCTTCAATCAGAAAAAACCATTGGGAGAAGTTCTGTTCTCACGGATATAACTTTGGGAACAGATGTACCGAGTGTGATGTGTGATGCAAGCTTTTGGGCAAAATCCAGGGGTGCAATGGTCCTTGAGAATGATTATTATGTCAAGAAAGGAGTGGCTCTTACCTCGAGCGGATTTAAGATTCACAATGGTTTTACTTGGTTTACGACAATTGAATCTGCTATTCAGACAAATTGCTGGTACAATATTTATTGGAGTCCGTCACTTAATTCAACTCCTGCCGTTGAAGAGGGGGCGACTTACGATATTTACGTGGATAAAAAGTGCAAATCCGTATGTGTGGTTAAAAATGGTGAAACTATGACGGAGAAATCATCGGCAAACACTCAGTTATACATTGTCCTGCAACAGAATTGGGATTGGGGGAATAGAAGGTTGCATTACTGGTACAAGGACGATAAGGGCATAACAACTTGGCCTGGTGATTCCCCGACATCAGAGGGATTATATTTCCAAAATGATGGTTCCAAGAAGAATTGCTATTGGAAAATGCCAAAAGAAACTGTTAATGGACATAATATTGGCATTATTTTCAGCAATTGTGGAGACAGTCAGACAAGTGATTATTTTCTGGAATCATTTGATAATGATTATTACTTTTATCTGGATAGCAATGGCTCTAAGAACTATCCTGTTGCAATATCCTTGTGATGACTGAATCATATTTTATCCCCCGCCGGAAAGCCCCAGGCTTCCCGGCGGTTTTTCATTTGAAAGTTTCACGATTGACTGAGCCGTACTACAAATGACACGGTGTTTCGTCAAAATAATTCCGTAATTCGTCAGATTCTTTTAACTTTTCGGCAGCGGGGTGGTCAGGGTATCGAGTGGATTTCCTATATTTGGAAGCTAACCACAATTTTATTGTCAATAATGCTGAAACCGAAAATTATGTGTGCTTTGGCTGTGACCGCACTTGCGGCCTGCACGAGGTCCGGGCAAATCGAAATCCCGAAAGATACCTACGAGGAATGTGTTTACAAAGGCTCGGAATCCGAATTTTCCCTTTGGGCTCCGACAGCGGATGAAGTAGAACTCCGTCTCTATGAAAACGGACTTGGAGGCGATGTCCTCCGGACATTCGATATGAAGCGTTGCCGCGGGGGGCTGTGGAAAAAGACCATAGCCGAAGACCTCAAAGGCAGATTCTACACTTTCCGTGTGAAGCAGTCCGGAGCCTGGCTGCCGGAGACCCAGGGCATCGCCCCGAAAGCGGTGGGCGTGAACGGAAACCGCGCCGCAATCATCGACTGGGCAGAAACAGACCCCGATGGCTGGGCGGAAGACATAAGCCCGAAAATCAAACCCTCCGACATCATCGTCTATGAGATGCACCACCGTGACTTCTCCGTCCATCCGTCTTCCGGCATAGCCCACAAAGGCAAGTTCCTCGCCCTCACCGAGACCGGCACCACGAACCCGGACGGCTTGTCCACCGGCATCGACCATCTCAGGCAGCTTGGGGTGACCTACGTCCAACTTCTCCCGTCATTCGACTACCACACCGTGGACGAAACCCGGCTGGATGAGCCTCAGTACAATTGGGGCTACGACCCTCAGAACTACAATGCCGTGGAGGGCTCCTACTCCACAGACCCTTACGACCCGACGGTCCGCATCAGGGAATTCAAGCAGATGGTCCAGTCCCTGCACAGCAACGGCATAAGGGTGATAATGGACGTGGTCTATAACCACACCTATTCTTCCGAACTTTCAGGTTTCGAGCGCACTATGCCGGGCTATTTCTACCGGCAGGATGAAAACGGCAATTTCTGCAACGCCTCAGGTTGCGGCAATGAGACCGCTTCGGAGCAGCCTATGTACCGCAAATATATGATAGAGTCCCTCAGGTGGTGGATGCAGGAATACCATATCGACGGTTTCCGTTTCGACCTTATGGCAATCCACGACATCGAGACGATGAATCTCATCAGCAAGAGCCTGCACGAGATAGATCCCGACGTGCTTCTTTACGGCGAGGGCTGGGCTGCCTCGTCCCCGGCGCTTGAAGACAATCAGATTGCCCTCAAAGTGAACACCTGGCAGTTGGACCGCATAGGTGCGTTCAGCGACAACCTCAGGGATGCCGTGCGTGGACCTCTCGACTGCTCCAATGCCGGATTTATGGACGGGGTGCCGGGCAGGAAAGCCGACCTCGAATTCGGGATTGCAGGCGGGGTGGAACATCCCCAGGTGAGCGTACCATATTGGACTGCAAGTCCTCTGCAGCACGTGAGCTATGTCAGCTGCCACGACGACCACTGTCTCCGCGACCGCCTCGATGAAGCTACCAAAGCCACCGAGAAACAGAAGCTCGCTATGGTAAAACTTGCCCAGGCTGCCGTCTATACCTCCCAGGGCATACCTTTCATCTACAATGGCGAGGAAGTCTTCCGTCACAAATACGGCACCAAGAACAGTTACAAGTCTCCGGATTCCATCAATGCCATCGACTGGTCCCTCAAGACCCGTTACAGCGACCTCACCGATTACTACTGCACACTTGCCGAAATCCGCCACAGGCATCCCGGCTTCTGTCTCTCAGACGCCGGGCTCATCCGTGAGAAACTCGAATTCCTGAACGTGGACAACCCTTGCGTGGTTGCTTTCCGCATCAGCGGTCTCGGGGGCATAGACCCGGCGAAGTCCCTCACCGTCCTTCTCAACGGTTCCAAGAAGAGGGTGACCCTGGAACTGCCTCAGGGGCATTACAACATCCTCGCCCAGAACGGATTTGCCGATGCTGACGGATTTGCCGTATATTCAGGCGATTACATTTCAGCCGCGCCGACTTCGGCTACAATCCTTGCCGAAGAGGAATAGAAATCAGGTTCCAACCGGCTCAAAAATTTTTACGAATGCTTAAATTTGCAGAAAAATGAAACTGAAATATATGATTCTGGCTGCGTCAGCTGCGATATTGTCTTCCTGCGCTCCATTCAATCCGGAGAATGTTCCCGATGCAGGTGCCAATCAGGTCAAGAGGGTCGAACCCCTTTCCTGGTGGGTGGGGATGAATACGCCGCTGCAATTGCTCGTACAGGGAGAAGGCATATCGGAATATGATGTGAAATTCGAGGGCGGAAAAGGTTTGTCCGTCTCCAAAGTCACTCCCGGCGACAGCCCGAACTATCTTTTTGTGGACGTGAACGTGTCTCCGCTTGCGGTTCCGGGCACCTATTGGCTCGTGTTCACGGGCAAGGATGGCGAGACTTTCAAATATGCCTATGAAATCGCAGCCCGAGAGCCGGGTTCCGCCCAGCGCAAGTCCTTTTCCAGCGCGGACGTGATCTATCTGATTATGCCCGACCGCTTTGCCAATGGAAATCCGGACAACGACTCCACTGGGGACACCACCGAAAAGGCAGACCGCAAGGCTTTCTTCGGTCGTCACGGCGGAGACATACAGGGCATCATCGACCATCTCGACTATATTTCCGAACTCGGTGCCACCGCAATCTGGTGCACCCCTCTGCTCGAAGACAATGCCCCAGATGAGTCCTACCACGGCTATGCCTGCTCCGACTACTACCACATCGACCCCCGTTTCGGCAGCAATGGGAAATATGCCGAGTATGTGCAGGCAGCCCACGCAAAGGACATCAAGGTCATAATGGACGTAGTCACCAACCACTGCGGCACCTCCCATTGGTGGATGCAGGACCTGCCTTTCAAAGACTGGGTGCATATCTTTCCGGAGTACACCAACACCAATATCTGCTTCTCCGCGAATATGGACACCAATGCTTCCCGATACGACCTCGACATCCAGGAAAGCGGCTGGTTCGTGCCGTCGATGCCGGATATGAACCTCGACAACCCGTTTGTGCTCAACTATTTCATACAGTGGGGAGTGTGGTGGATAGAGAAGTTCGGACTCGACGGATTCCGCGTGGACACCTATCCTTACAACGAGAAAGAGCCTATGTCCCGCTGGTGCAAGGCAATCACTGACGAATATCCGTATTTCAACATCGTGGGAGAGTGCTGGACTTCGTCCATACCTCAACTCGCATACTGGCAGAAAGACAATCCAAACCGGGACGGTTT
>JBJEJT010000057.1:0-5089 GCA_051878255.1 Candidatus Cryptobacteroides sp.
TGCCTACATAGGCAAATGCAATGTGGACGAAAATGCCGACTTTGCAACCAAGTTCCGCATTATGAGCATCCCTGCCCTCCTTTTCTTCAAGGACGGACAGTTGGTGGACCGTCTCGTTGGGGCACAGCCTAAGGCAGCCATTGCCGCAAAGCTCGATTCGCTGATTTAATACGGGATGCAGATGAAGAAGTTGTTTGCACTTGCGGTGGCGGCAGCTGTTTCCTTGTCAGCCTGTCTCACCGCATCCGCCCAGTTCAACTATGGCGTTATCGGAGGTGTCACTTTCTCCTCAGCCAAGCCGTCCGAATGGAAACTTACACAGGACATCCAGTACCACGTCGGACTGACCTGCAGGGTGCAGCTTCCTCTGGGGTTTGCCATACAGCCGGAGCTTATGTACCATTCCAAGGGAAGCAATCTCGCCGATGCTGCGGAAAGTGATGCCAAGTTCGACTATCAGGCAGGTTTCATAGAGTTGCCTGTCTCCGTGCAGTGGGGACCGGACTTGCTCGTGATGCGTCCTTATTTCGAAGTCGTGCCTTTCGTCGGATATGCACTGAACAACAGATACCGCTACGGGGACGAAAAGTTTAAAAACGACTGGACGGGGCTCCAGCGTTGGGAGTACGGAGTCGGAGTGGGTGCCGGAGTGGAAATCTGGCACTTCCAGATTTCTGCCCGCTACAATTGGAACCTCGGATCAATGTTCGATGCGAAACAGGAGATAACCGATGCGGGGGCTTTGGTCAATAAACTTAAGGACAGTGTAGGAAACAAGGGCAATTTCGGCGGAGTGACGCTTTCGCTCGCGGTGTTGTTCTGATTGGAGGAAAGGGATGGATATAGCAGGAGTCCGTGAATATCTCGGAGAAGACTGGATCAGGGTCCAGACATTGATTTCGACTGCTCTCGAAAGTGGAATAGATTTGTTGGACAGCACCAACCGCAGCCTGCTCTCACACAGCGGCAAGCAGTTGCGTCCACTCCTGTCCCTTCTCGTGGCAAAGACCTGTCTCAAGTCTTCCGGGGGCTCCGGACAGTTGCAGGAGGTTTCGTTCAGATATGCAGCGGCTGCGGAACTCCTCCACAATGCCACCCTGCTCCACGATGACGTGGCTGATGAAAGTGACCTGCGCAGGGGGACTCCCACGGTCCGGTCGCTTCTCGGAGCCCAGGCATCCGTGCTTGTCGGGGATTTCTGGCTCGTGAGGGCGGTAAGGCTCATTCTCGGGGATGATGACGGGAAATGCGACCCCAGGGTTGTGAGGATATTTTCCGACACCCTCAGTTCCCTTGCCGAGGGAGAAATGCTCCAGCTTCAGAAGTCCGTGTCTGCGGACACGGATTATCAGGACTATCTGAGGATAATCTACTGCAAGACTGCCTCCCTGTTCGAAGCGTCCGCGCTGACAGCAGCCATTTCGACAGCCGCATCGGTGGAACTGGAAGAAGCAGCCAGGCATTATGCCGCAAGTCTCGGGTATGCTTTCCAAATCAGGGATGACATACTGGACTATTGCGGCACCTCATCCGTAGGGAAACCGCTTGGGGTGGACCTGAAAGAACAGAAGATAACCCTGCCGCTTCTGGGTGCCATCGCGAACCGTCCTGAAAGTGAGATGCGCATCCGGGAGACAATAAAGGAACTGCCCGAGCATCCGGACAACTGTGCGGGGATGATAGACTTTGTCCGGGAGAACGGGGGCATCGGCTATGCCACGGACAGGCTGAACTCGTTTGTGGAGGATGCACTCAAAGCCCTGGATGTCTTCACGGACGGCAGGGAAAAGGAATTGTTGGAAGAGCTTGCTCTGTTTCCTGCCACAAGGACTTGGTGAGATGACTTTTTCCCAGATAACCGGCAATGCCGGGCTCAAGCGCACCTTGGTGTCAATGGTGGACAGCGGGAGGGTGCCGCACGCCATTCTGCTCTATGAGAATGACGGTGGGGGAGCCGTGCCCATAGCCCTGACCTTTCTGCAATACCTGAACTGCCGTCACCGTCACGATGGAGAACCTTGCGGGGAATGTCCTGCCTGCAGACAGGCTTCCAAGCTCATCTATCCGGACACACATTTCGTCTTTCCGGTAAACAAGAGCTCCAAGGTCAAGGATGACAAGCCCACTTCCGAGTCCTTTGTCTGTTATTGGAGGGACCTTGTGCTCGGAAATCCCTGGTTCCGGGAGGAAGACCTGCAGGAGGTTCTCGGCATCGAAGGGAAGAAAGGGGAGATAGCCTTGCAGGAAGCCAAGAACATACTTGGCACTATGTCCCTGACCCCCATAGCGGACGGTTACAAGGCAGTCTTGTGCTACCTGCCGGAGAAAATGAATGTCACCGCTGCCAACAAACTGCTGAAAATGGTGGAGGAGCCGCCGGAGAAATCGGTTTTCGTATTCATCACACATTCTCCGGAAAAGATCATACAGACCATATTCTCGCGTTGACAGAGTATGAGGGTGCTGCCGCTTACCCGTCAGGAACAGGCTTCGGTCAGCGGTTCCGACAAGGGGGATGAGGAACTTTCGGCACTTGCGTCCGATATGCTGGATGCCTGCGTGGAGAGGAATCTGCTCGATGCCCTGAATGTATCGGAAGCCGCAGCCGCCCTGCCATCCAGGGAAAGGCAGAAAGATTTCCTCCGCTGCCTGTCGGAAATCATAAGAGGCATCTTCCTGTTCCAGAACTCTCTGGATGAGCTCGTGGATATGCCCGAAGCCGATGCCCGGGTCAGCAGGAAACTTGCTGGGGTGTTGCGCAAATCCTTTTGTCCAAAGGCTGCTTCCGCCATTGACGGGACGGTAAGGCTGCTGGACCGTAATGTAAACTCGAAAATGCTGTTCTGCGACCTTGTGGACAGGATTTTTGTCTCAATATAAACTGCCGTAAGGCAATATGATTATGGACAATTCAAACGAAACCAAAAAATACGACTGTGCCAGAGGATGCACCGTCGAGCGCACGGAAGAGGGGGAGCTCATCTGCGGTTACCGCCCCGGATGCTGCAAGATGGAAGTCTATGACTGGCTTCCGGGAGTGGCGCAGGAACAGTACAACGACTATTTCGAAGTCCGTTTCAAGAACACCCGCAAGGGCATCTACTACAATGCTTCGGGACAGAGTCTCAAGACAGGGGATCTGGTGGTGGTTGAAGCCACGACGGGACACGACCTCGGCATAGTGACCCTCGAGGGAGCCGTCGTGGCAAAGCAGATGAAATGCCGCAAAATCAACCCGGAGACATCCGAATTCAAGAAAATCTACCGCAAGGCGAAAGTCTATGACACCGAGAAATGGCAGGAGGCGATAGAAAGGGAGCAGGAGACTATGATTCGGGCACGCCAGATTGCGGCTGAACTCGGTCTGGAGATGAAAATCGGGGACGTGGAGTTCCAGGGGGACGGAACCAAGGCGATATTCTACTATATTGCGGACGGACGTGTGGACTTCCGCCAGCTCATCAAGGTCTTTGCCGAGGAATTCCGCATCCGTATAGAAATGAAGCAGATAGGCGCACGTCAGGAAGCCGGGCTCATAGGCGGACTCGGGGTCTGCGGCAGGGAACTGTGCTGTTCCAACTACATTTCCTCTTTCCAGTCCATCTCCACCTCGGCGGCAAGGATCCAGGACCTGTCCCTCAATCCCCAGAAACTCGCCGGACAGTGCGGCAAGCTCAAATGCTGCCTCAATTATGAAATCCCGTCCTATATGGATGCACAGTCCAGAATCCCTAAGGTGCTGAACCCTCTCGAGTTCCAGGACGGACTTGCATATCTGATGAAGACGGACATACTCCGGGAGGTGATGTTCTTCTCCTACGACAAATTCTCTCAGGCAAATATGTTCCCGCTTTCCGCAATAGAGGTGCGGGAAATCCAGAGGCTCAACCGTGAGGGAATCAAACCGGAGTCCCTCAAGTCGGAACCTGAACCTGCGGCTCCCGAATTTGTGACTTCGGTGGGCGATGACAGCATAAGCCGCTTCGACGAGAGCCGCCGCAGGAAGAAAAAAAACAACAGGAACAACCGCCGGCAGAATACTGACAGGAAACCTTCCGGAAATCCGGACGCGAACAATGGGAAAGGACAAACTTCGTAAATTCAGGGAAAACGAGACTTTCGGCTGCCTTGTACAGCCTTCATCCGACGAACTGCTGGACAGGGAGACCGGGGGAGGGGCAGTCAGGGATTTCAGGCTCAAGGGACGTTGGGCAAGGGATTTCTTCGGGAATGACAATCCCATAGTCGTGGAACTTGGCTGCGGCAAGGGAGACTATACCGTGGGGCTTGCCTTGAACAACCCCGATGTGAACTTCATAGGCATAGACATAAAGGGTGCCCGGCTCTGGAAGGGCGCGAAATACGCCACCGGGAACAATATGCGCAATGTGGCTTTCATCCGCACCCGCATCGAGTTCATCGGGGCGCTTTTCGGGGAGGGGGAGATTTCGGAAATATGGATTACTTTCGCCGATCCCCAGATAGGCAGGGAAAAGAAAAGGCTTACCGGACCTCTTTTCCTCGGGCGTTACCGCAACTTCCTGAAAAAGGGCGGTATCGTGCATCTCAAGACCGACAGCACATATCTGTATGAGTATTCGAAAGCCATAGCCAGTCAGAACGGTCTGCAGATTCTGGCCTGTGCCCCGGACCTCTATGGCAAGGATAGGGATGAGTTGGCACACGGCACCCTGGGTTCTGTGTGCGGGGAGAAGTCCGTACAAGCCCTTTTCAACGTCCAGACTTTCTATGAAAAACATTTCCTTGCCCAGGGATATGCCATAACCTATCTCGCCTTTCTCATCGACCACGAAGGAGACTATCTCAGCCCGGAATGGGACGAAGACCTCTATCGTGACGAGAATCATCAGGCATTCGCCATCCAGGTGCATTGAATTGCAACGTATCCCGGACTTTTTACATCTATTGTCCGGTCATACCTGAAAATTATGGAAACAAAACCTTTTATTGCAGCCGTCACTGCATTGATACTGTGTTCGCAGGCGGCGTCTGCCGGCAACAAGTCCGACTTGAAATACGCCTACGGCCACACAGTCGAGGCACAGTGCGGTTTTGTGGCTATGCCGTA
>JBJEJT010000058.1:0-5061 GCA_051878255.1 Candidatus Cryptobacteroides sp.
CACCCTCATCCACGATGACATTATGGACAATGCCCCGGTCAGGCGAGGCGTGCCTACCGTGTGGAAGAAGTGGGGGGAGAACCAGGCCATCCTTTCCGGCGACTCTATGTGCATAGAAAGTTACCGCCTGCTCTCGGGATGCCCGGCAGACGCGCTGCCGCAGGTGTTGAAACTGTTTTCAGACACGGCAGCCCAGGTTTGCGACGGACAACAGTATGATATGGAGTTCGAGGACAGGGAGTCCGTGGGAATGGACGAGTATATGAAGATGATAGGTCTTAAGACGGCAGTCCTGATTGCCTGTGCGGCAAAAATGGGTGCGCTGGTGGCAGGGGCGTCCGAGTCCGATGCCGATTTGCTCTACCGTTACGGATATGCTCTCGGGCTGGCATTCCAGGTGGCTGACGACTACCTCGACACCTTCGGGGACCAGGCTGTTTTCGGAAAGGCAATAGGCGGGGACATCGTGAACAACAAGAAGAGTTGGCTGCTGACAAAGGCCTACGGCAGCCCGGACCTGCGGGAAATGCTGGATGCTGCCCTGCAACTGCCTGTGGGAACGGAAGATGAACAGAGATTGAAAATCGAGACGGTAAGGGGCATATATATGGAAGCCGGAGTCGGAGAAGCGGCAAGGGCTGAAATCATCAGGCTGCACAATGAGGCTTTGGAATATGCCTCGGCGCTGGACATCGATGCCGATGGGCACGCAAAACTTGAACATTATGCCAAATCGCTCCTCGGGAGGGCAAAATAAGCAGCAAATGGAAAGGGATATGCTGGAAATAATGGCTCCGGCAGGCAATTTCGAGTGCCTGCACGCGGCAATACAGGGCGGTGCGGATTCCGTCTATTTCGGAGTGGGAAATCTGAATATGAGGTCCCATTCTGCAAACAATTTCTCTGCGGACGACCTTGCCGAAGTCTGCCGCATCTGCCGCGAAAACGGGGTGAAGTCCTATCTCACCCTCAACATAGTCCTGTATCAGGAAGACCTGCAGCCTATGCGGGAAACCCTTGACGCAGCCAGGGCAGCCGGCATTTCCGCAGTCATCGCATCCGATATGGCAGCAATCCTGTATGCCCGGCAAATCGGTCTGGAGGTACATATTTCCACCCAGTTGAGCATATCGAATGTGGAAGCGCTGCGGTTCTACGCCCAATTCGCAGACGTGGTGGTGCTGGCAAGGGAACTGAACCTGCATCAAGTAAAGGAAATCCGGGAAACGATAGTACGTGAAAGAATATGCGGACCGTCCGGACGGCTGGTGGAAATCGAGATGTTCGCGCACGGAGCATTGTGTATGGCGATTTCCGGCAAATGCTACCTGAGCCTCCACGAGTACGGTGCCTCCGCCAACCGTGGTTCCTGTTACCAGATTTGCCGACGGGGCTATGAGGTAACCGACCTTGAGACAGGGAACCAGCTTCTCGTGGACAACAAATACATAATGTCCCCGAAAGACCTCTGCACCATAGAGTTTATGGACAAGATCATCGACAGCGGGGTGACGGTCTTCAAAATCGAGGGCAGGGCGAGAAGCGCGGAATACGTGAAAAAGGTTGCCTCCTGTTACCGCCGGGCGGCTGATGCCGTATGCGAAGGCACCTGCACCCGGGAACTTGCGGCAGAACTCAAAGCCGAACTTTCGGAAGTCTTCAACCGGGGTTTCTGGGACGGCTACTACCAGGGTGCCCGCCTGGGAGAATGGAGCGAGGTCTATGGCAGCCGTTCCACCCGCAAAAAGGTCTATTCCGGCAAGGTCACCAACTGGTTCGACAAAATCGGCGTTGCGGAAATCCTGATTGAATCCGCCACTCTCCACCAGGGCGACCGCATTCTGGCAATCGGCTCCACCACAGGCGTGGTCGAGACCGTGGTCTCCGAACTCCGTGTGGACCTCGAACCCGCCTCCGAAGCCACCAAAGGCACCTACTGCTCCGTCCCTATCGACTTCAGCCTTGATACCGACCGCCTGAAAGACGACATCACCCCATCCGAGGACCCATCCGACGGCGCATCAAAAGAAAGCACCCCGGTCAGAAAACTCCGCCGGGGCGACAGGATCTACATCTGGGAAATGTAAATAAATCAAAAAATAATACACTGAGAAAGTCCCTACTTTCTTGGTCCGATGAATCGGTCACCATTAAAATGAATCATATGGTCCGGCGTGTCGGAAAGCCATACTTCCGTTTCCCAAGCAATATCATCAATGTGCTTTTTGAATTCCTTGGAATTGGGGAAAGCCGTCACGTACACGATGCCATAAGGGCAATCCTTGGTAAACTCTTCCAGATCAACCACGCGTTTCGCAGAAACAGGTCCGTGGGAGGTCACAACCTCAATCAGGAAGAGCCAACCGTGCTTCTCATCACTGATGACGATATCCGGCAACTTTGAATGTTCAGTTATGGGAAGATTAAGCGCTTCCAGTCCGGAGGCATTCACATAAAGGTCTTTATCCTCAGTATCTCCGATATAAAGCAGCTTTCCTCCAGGGGCAAAACGAGGGGCGAACTCCTCCACTACCGCAGCCTGTACTTCATTATGGGCACCGGGAGAAAGATAATACTCATTGCCTTCAATAATCAGCGGAATGCGATGCATATCCCGCTCAGCGGCATATTTCTCGCGCAGGAGGACATTATCCTGGACAAACTTCTCTACCTTCTTCTTCCAACCTCTCTTACCATAAGACTTGACAACGGCCAGAGCTTCCTCTGTAATGGCATAATGGGCCTTCGGACTATTTACGGGCAAGCTAGGATCGTCAGGATTGTAATTGGCTACGGACGCCTGGACGAACTGGTGCAGTACATGACGGCGGAAGGTCTCGCGCGTGTTTGGGGCATATGGTGCGTCAGACTTGTAATTCTCATTGACAAAAGCCATAATATCTTTTGTTACGCCCTGACTAGTGCGCGCTGCTTTTGCCCAAAGGGTATCCTCCTTGATACCGCAGAGTGCTAACAGCGTCAAAGCAGACATCTCATTCTGCTGTGCCGTAGGAAGTCCCAGCGCCTTCAATATATCTTGTGCCTCTGTAACTTTGCTCATTATTATCGAATCTTAAAGTAATCCAGAACCAAATCGTTAATGTAGTCGATGGAATAATTGTTCCTTAGTATAATCTTCCTGCCAATCTCCCGGATGGTTTCAATCGGAGGAAGCGGCATCATCCGTAGTTCCGTAGCGCTCACGTTGATGTTGCCATTGAAGGTCCTGAACCAGGCATCAAACATTTCGCTATCCAACAGGGCCGTCAATCCCATAACTTCATCTCTGCGCAGGTGTCCTTCCGGTCTGTAAATATAGTTCAATTTGTTCTCAATTCCAACAAATTCGCTCTTCATCATATTGCCGAAGTAAGGCGCAGCCACCAACCGGCTGCTGTCATCCTTGGAACTGAAACGCCTCAACAGCACATAGTTCTTATTCGGAAGAAGTGCGGCTTTCGTCTCGGGGGTCACCCTGATATACTGTCCTTTATCCTTCTTTTGCACCGGATGGTCACACAGCATCTTCACCACATTATGTAGCCAATAGAGCGGCACGGTATCTTCGGCCGGTTCATTCACAATAAAGTCGTAAGCCCGGAAAGCGACGACAGGACCTGTAGAAATCTTGATTCCGTACTTCTCCATATTGCCGTCCCAGGATCGGAATAGGCCAAGAATAGCCTCGTCCCTACCATCCACAGGCAGATATACAACCTTCTCTGCGCTATCCACATTCACAATATCTGTAGCCACATACTCTTTTTGATAGGGATGTGCCAAATCACTGATGCCCTGGCTATGGGAAACGATTATACCAGACTCTACGTCACGCGGATGCATCCGCATAATGACAAGTTCCTGAAGCACCTCATCCTTGGCAAAAGTATCTTTGCGGGTATTGAACAGGTGGATAAGATCAATCTGAACGTGCTTGAACAGGAAATCCCGGAAAGACTGGAAATACCTGCCCGAAGCAAAGCTGCGAGGAGTAATGAAAATCATCTGGCCATCTTCGGAAAGCATCTTGGCACATATCGCCATAAAGAGAGCGTAGATGTTTGTCTGACCATCCACAATGCTAGCACAAGACCGAGTGTGGATGTCATCCTTAGCAAGCTTGAAATAGGGCGGATTTGAGATGATGTAGTCGTACTTCTCTGCACCGAACACTTCTCCAAAGATTGTGTCAGCCCCATCAAGACATTCGCATTTGTCCAGAATAAAATCCGTTTCATTCAGCTGGTATTCCACCGCCACTTCGTTGGCAACGCACCAACCTTTCAAATGTTTCAAGACCTTCTCTGTGAGCGGAAGCACCTTTTTGTCCGTCTCGTAGAGGGTCAGGGTGATTTTGCTGATGGCCTCAGACTCTATTATGTGTTCGATTAAAGCACAGGAGAGAATGGCTAGACCGCAGCCGGGATCCAGTATAGATACTTCATTCTTCCTCGTCAAGGTAGCCAGCCCGCCCATAAATGAAGAAATTGCGAGCGGAGTAAAGAACTGGCCTTTGTGCTTCTTATCTTTCTGGATGGATGCATTGGCATACTCCCGCCCAAGCCTTTCAGCAAACTGAGCAGGCTTCTCTCCGGCAAACGGAACGATATGAGCGGTTTCCACAGCCATCGGTGTCTATCCGTATAGGTTACAAATTTACAGATATTTTTTCGACAGCCACTTCATAGACCTGTATTTTTCTTATCTTGTTCCCTATTTCTTGAGCACCCCGAAACGGAAAACTCCGCCGGGGTGCCGGAAAATCAGGACAGGTCAATGACTAATCTTCGTCAGGAACGTTGTTATTGGTAAGGAGTTGCCCCTGGTGTTCTCCTGTGAGGGTGTTCAGGAAAGCAACTACATCCGAAACTTCCGCGTCTGTGAAAGATTTTCCAAGTTCGTATTTTGCCATATCGCTCACTGCAGCCTCGAGAGTGAGACGGGTGCCGTCGTGGTAGTAAGGCCAGGTGAGAGCCACGTTCCTCAAGCCGGGAGTCTTGAAGCGGTGGCGGTCCCTCTCTTCTGCGGTCTCCTTGAAACGTCCATTGTCCTCAATGGTGA